>NZ_CAWPQZ010000002.1:0-212378 GCF_963889785.1 Vibrio sp. S12_S33
TCAGTGTTGAAACCTTGCGCGTCCTTAGCTCAGCTGGATAGAGTACCTGGCTACGAACCAGGCGGTCGGAGGTTCGAATCCTCCAGGACGCGCCACTTATTAAGGGTCAATGATCCTAACATTGAAGATTATTTATAATTATTCAGTGTTGAAACCTTGTGCGTCCTTAGCTCAGCTGGATAGAGTACCTGGCTACGAACCAGGCGGTCGGAGGTTCGAATCCTCCAGGACGCGCCACTTATTAAGGGTCAATGATCCTAACATTGAAGATTATTTATAATTATTCAGTGTTGAAACCTTGTGCGTCCTTAGCTCAGCTGGATAGAGTACCTGGCTACGAACCAGGCGGTCGGAGGTTCGAATCCTCCAGGACGCGCCACTTATTAAGGGTCAATGATCCTAACATTGAAGGTTGTTTATAATTATTCAGTGTTGAAATCTTGCGCGTCCTTAGCTCAGCTGGATAGAGTACCTGGCTACGAACCAGGCGGTCGGAGGTTCGAATCCTCCAGGACGCGCCATCAATTGAAAGCCTCGCATCATGCGGGGCTTTTTTGTTTAAAAATTGTTATTATTTTGTTAATTTTGTTTTTACAACCGATTGTTTTTCCTGATTAATTGGCAATGTTTTAACTTCCTCTCAGTATTAGCCCTCTTTTTTGATTAACGTAGCCATATTGGTTAGTTAAATACTTGCCAAAATGCGAATAATTTAGAGTTTTGTTGTTTGTGTGACGCTTTATTCACCGTTTTTGTGTGTTATCTACAAGAGTTCCTTAAACAAAATTGACAATTATTAACCAATCGAGATAATCCTAGTCCGCTTGTCAGGATCGTATTTGCTGAAATCCTCGACAATTGTTGTCAGGATGACACAGAAAGGAAGCAACATGACTAATATTGGAAGCCTGTTAGTTGACGCAGCAACCCTTATGGTGACGGGGATGGCTGTTGTCTTTATTTTCCTAACAATTCTTGTTTATCTCGTTCGGTTAATGTCCAAACTGGTACCAGAAGAAGTACCACAGCCGATCTCAGCACCTACTCAGAACCGAAAGGTTCAATCAAACCCTTCAGCTGTTAGCCCTCAGGTAGTAGCGGCGATTTCCGCTGCGGTACATCAGTATCGTTCAGCTTCAGCCAAATAGTTTTTAAAGTATTAAAAGGAGTTAATGAGCATGTCTAAACCACTAGCGATTACCGATGTGGTCCTTCGTGATGCGCATCAGTCACTATTTGCCACTCGTATGCGTATCGAAGATATGCTGCCTATTGCAGCAGAGCTGGATAAAATTGGTTACTGGTCTTTAGAGACTTGGGGGGGCGCAACATTTGATGCTTGTATTCGTTATCTTGGGGAAGACCCATGGGAGCGTTTGCGAGCACTGAAAAAAGCGATGCCAAATACACCCATGCAAATGCTATTGCGCGGACAAAACCTGCTAGGTTACCGCCACTATGCAGATGATGTTGTCGAGAAATTTGTTGAACGTGCTCATGCCAATGGTATGGACGTATTTCGTATTTTTGATGCGATGAATGATGTTCGTAACTTCGAGAAAGCGGTCAAGGCAACCATCGATGTTGGTGCTCATGCGCAAGGAACCTTATCCTACACGACAAGCCCTGTTCACAATGCTGATACTTGGGTTGATCTCGCTAAGCGTTTGGAAGACCTTGGTTGCCATTCTTTGTGTATCAAAGATATGTCTGGTTTGCTTAAGCCTTATGAAGCAGAAGAGCTCATTACTCGAATTAAAGCCTCTTGTCATGTGCCATTAGCGTTGCACAGCCACGCGACAACTGGCCTGTCTGCGGCTACGGCTGTCAAAGCTGTTGAAGCGGGCATTGATATTCTCGACACCGCTATCTCTTCAATGAGCCAAACCTATGGTCATACCCCAACGGAAACCGTGATAGCGATGCTAGAGGGTACTGAGCGTGATACCGGTCTTAGCTTGACTCAACTTGAACCGATCGCAACTTATTTCCGCGAAGTACGTAAAAAATACGCAAAGTGGGAAGGTCAATTAAAGGGTGTCGACTCACGTATCCTTATCGCTCAGGTTCCTGGTGGTATGCTAACCAACATGGAAGGTCAACTTAAAGAGCAAGGAGCTGCTGATCGCCTTGATGAGGTGTTGGAAGAAATTCCACGCGTACGTAAAGATTTAGGATTTATCCCATTGGTTACACCGACTTCTCAAATTGTCGGTACTCAAGCGGTTATCAACGTGCTCACTGGCGAGCGTTATAAAAGCATCACTAAAGAAACGGCAGGTGTGCTAAAGGGTGAATACGGCGCAACGCCAGCAGAAGTAAATAAAACGCTGCAAGAAAAAGTGCTTGGTAACCTTGCACCTATCACTTGTCGTCCTGCTGACTTACTTGATGCTGAAATGGATGTATTAACCACAGAACTTCTAGAAAAAGCGAAAGTGGAAGGTATCTCTTTAGCTGAAGATACAGTGGATGATGTGCTGACTTATGCCCTGTTTCCTCAAGTGGGCCTGAAGTTCCTGAAAAATCGTCATAACCCAGAAGCTTTTGAACCTGCGCCAACATTAGAGTCTGCTCAACCAGTACCGGTTGCGGCTGTAACTGCTTGTGGTGGTATTGAATCCTACAGCGTGAAAGTGGATGGACAAGTCTACGATGTTGAAGTCGGTCCTCAAGGCCAGTTAACTTCAGTGACGCCTTCTCAAAACCAGCAGCCGCAAACAGCACCAGCCGCTGCACCTTCTAGTGATGCAGAAGCCGTACCTTCTCCATTAGCGGGTAATATTTTCAAGGTTAATGTGCAGGCGGGCTCTGAAGTGCTTGAAGGAGATGTATTGGTTATTCTTGAAGCGATGAAGATGGAAACTGAAATTCGCGCTGCTCGTGGTGGTGTGGTGCAGGATCTTCATGTTAAAGAAGGCGATGCAGTCACTGTTGGCGCACCACTACTAAGCTTAGCGTAAGGGAGTACCATGGAAGGACTACTGATCTTATGGTCTGAAACGGGCATTGCTAACTTTCAGTTAGGCCAGTTGTGCATGATTGCCGTCGGTTGCTTGCTGTTGTTTTTGGCTATCCGTAAGGGATTTGAGCCTTTGTTACTGTTGCCGATTGGTTTTGGTGCAATATTAGCGAATATTCCTAATGCGGGTTTTACCGAGCCGGGTGGGTTGCTTTATTACGTTTATCACGTAGGTATTGAGACCGGGGTCTTCCCGTTACTCATATTTATGGGAGTAGGCGCAATGACAGACTTCGGAGCGTTAATTGCTAACCCGAAAACCTTATGGTTGGGAGCAGCAGCTCAGTTTGGTATCTTTGCTACCTTGCTTGGGGCGATCATGCTGAACTATATTCCGGGGATGGAATTTAGTATGGCAGACGCCTCCTCCATTGCTATTATCGGTGGGGCAGATGGTCCAACGGCTATCTTCTTGGCCAGTCAATTGTCCCCCGATCTATTAGGTGCCATTGCGGTTGCTGCATATAGCTACATGGCGTTAGTGCCGATTATTCAGCCACCAATAATGAAAGCTTTGACGACGCCAGAAGAGCGTAAAATTAAGATGGCTCAGCTTCGTCATGTTGGAAAGGCAGAGAAAATTCTCTTTCCGATGGCTGTACTAATGATGACAGTTCTCTTTTTGCCTTCTGCGACACCTTTGGTGGGGATGTTCTGTTTGGGTAACTTGATGCGTGAAGCTGGCGTGGTTGATCGCCTTTCTAAAACCGCGCAAAACGAGTTGATCAATATTGTGACGATCTTCCTAGGGCTTGGTGTGGGTTCTAAATTGCAAGCGGATAAATTTCTTAACCTAGAGACATTAGGTATTTTGGCACTCGGTGCGGCGGCATTCAGTATTGGTACTGCTGGCGGTGTATTGATGGCTAAGATGTTGAATCGATTCTCTAAAGAGGACATTAACCCATTAATTGGCGCAGCAGGGGTATCGGCCGTACCAATGGCTGCTCGAGTCGTCAATAAAGTTGGCCTTGAAGCGAATCCTCAAAACTTCCTACTAATGCATGCAATGGGACCAAATGTAGCTGGAGTGCTTGGTTCGGCAGTTGCAGCGGGCGTTCTGCTTGCTCTTGTAGGTTAATTACCGAAAGTATTGATGGTTATTTTGCGAGCTAGAGAGTAACCAGAAACAATAAAATGGTATATATTCAAAGGGATGCTGAGGCATCCCTTTTTTTATCAATAGGGAAGTTTGAAATGAAAAATAAACAGATCGCAATTACTGAGTTCGGTGAACCTGACGTTCTCGCTATTCAGAACAATGACATGCCTCAACCCAAAGCTGGGGAAGTGCTGGTTAAAGTTGCCTTTTCAGGTGTCAATCCTATTGATGTTAAAACTCGGGCAGGCCTCGGTTGGGCTGCCGCACAAAATAAAGATAATTTGCCTTGGGTTCCTGGGTATGATGTATCAGGTTGTGTTATCCAAATAGGTGAGCAAAGCCAACGCTTTCAGGTAGGGGATAATGTAGCCGGCTTTGTTGGTTTTCCACTCAGTGGTGGTGGCTATAGTCAATATATTTGTGTAGCGGAAACAGAGCTGAGTTTAGTGCCTGACGCTGTTACTTTAGAGGCCGCAGCGGTGTTGCCGTTAGCAGGGCAGACTGCGGCGCAAGCCTTAAATAAAGCTCAAGTGAAAGAAGGCGATAGGGTGCTTATCTTAGCCGGTGCTGGTGGGGTTGGTCACCTCGCGGTACAAATTGCATTAGCTGCAAAAGCGGAAGTTTATACCACTTGCAGCGAGTCTAATCTCGATTATTTGGCGACATTAGGTGCCCATGCCATCAATTATAATTTTGCACCAGTTTCTCAGCGTTTAGAAGAAGTGGATGTATTGATTGATTTAGTCGGCGGTGATGCCGCTTTGGATGCACTGAAGTGCTTAAAAGATGAAGCACGTGTGGTTACGGTGCCGACTTTAAGCGCCGAGTTGATTTGTGAAAAAGCCAAATTATTGGGTTTTGAAGCAACTGGAATGCTCGTTGACCCTAATCCAGAGCAGCTAGACACTATGCTATATATGGTTAGTGTTGGCCTACTCAAAACTGAAATTCAACATATTTATCCACTAGATGAGGCGGTGGCGGCTCATCAACAGATCGAGACTGGTCATACACGAGGCAAGGTGCTACTTGATATGCAATGCTAGAGTTTTTTAACTCATGGTTTGAACAGATTGCTCTATGGTTTTCTGACTCAGCGCTTTGGGTCATGTTTATTGGTGGCTTTTTAAGTGCCACGTTATTGCCCGGTGGTTCTGAGGCTGGCCTTATTGCAACGCTAAGCCTCAATCAATTCTCTCCTTTTGTGGTTATTTCTGTGGCGACATTGGGAAATACCTTAGGCGGTTTAACCAATTATTGGCTTGGATTTTGGCTACCCAATCGAACTGATAGCGAGAAACATGGTCATAAAGCTTTAGCTTGGCTGAATAAGTACGGTTATTGGGCTTTATTACTCAGTTGGTTACCGATTATTGGTGACCCTATTTGTCTTGCTGCCGGTTGGTTACGAATGCGATTTTTCCCCACACTGATGATGATTTTGATTGGTAAGGCACTTCGTTATACCCTGCTGACCGCAATTTATTATGGTTTTTTCTAAGGAGATGTTATGAGAAAAATTTGGCTGGGTGCCTTTTCTCTTATCGCCGTTTATGGCTGTACTTCCACGACTGCACCCGTATCTTTTTTTTCATCTATACCTGAAGGGGTTACTTTGGTTGAGCAAGTCGATGCGCAACCTGGAAAGGTGATGATCCCTTACTCAAAATATCGTCTCGATAATGGCTTAACAGTGGTGCTCTCACCAGATCATTCCGATCCTTTAGTGCATGTCGATGTGACTTATCACGTGGGTTCTGCCCGTGAAGAAGTTGGTAAGTCGGGTTTTGCGCACTTCTTTGAGCACATGATGTTCCAAGGATCAGAGCATGTCGGTGACCAAGAACATTTCCGAATTATTACCGAAGCTGGAGGAACCTTAAACGGCTCAACCAACCGTGACCGAACGAATTACTATGAAACTGTGCCTGCCAATCAACTTGAGAAAATGTTGTGGTTAGAGTCTGATCGAATGGGTTTTTTGCTTGATGCAGTTTCGCAGCGTAAGTTTGAAATTCAGCGCGATACGGTAAAAAATGAACGAGCGCAGAATTATGACAATCGTCCTTATGGGTTGATGTGGGAAAAAATCGGTGAGGCAATGTACCCTGAAGGTCATCCATATTCATGGCAGACCATAGGTTATGTCGAGGATCTTGATCGAGTCGATGTTAATGATCTTAAAGCTTTTTTCCTTCGTTGGTATGGGCCAAATAACGCGGTGTTAACCATCGGTGGCGATATCGATGTTGACCAAACATTAGCGTGGATAAATAAATACTTTGGTTCAATTCCAAAGGGGCCAGATGTAGAAAATGCGCCTAAACAACCTGTAACTTTGCCGCAAGATCGTTTTATTACTTTAGAAGATCGCATTCAGCAACCGATGGTTGTTGTTGGTTGGCCGACCGAGTATCGTGGCTCTTCCAGTCAGCCTTCATTAGATGCATTGGCGAAAGTATTGGGCAGTGGTACCAATAGTGTTCTTTACCAAGATCTAGTGAAGAGCCAAAAAGCGGTGGATGCCGGAGCATTCCAAGAGTGCGCCGAATTGGCGTGTACATTTTATGTTTATGCGATGGCTCCATCGGGTGATAAAGCTCAACTTGCTCCTTTATATCAAGAGTTGATGCAAAGCCTCGACAAATTTAATCAACAGGGTGTTGAGCAAAGCCGTTTAGATCAAATAACCGGTATGGCGGAAGCCAATGCGGTGTTTGCACTGCAAAGTGTCGCTGGTAAAGTGACGCAATTAGCTTCCAATGAAACTTTCTATGGGCAGCCCGACCGTATTGAAGATCAACTTGCCCAGATCCACGCGGTATCACCACAATCTGTACAAGCGGCTTATCGGAATTTCCTAGCCAGTAAAGCCAAAGTAACCTTGAGTGTTGTGCCTAAAAATCGCATTGATTTAGCGGTTCAAAAAGTGAATTTTAGGACACCGAATAGAACCTTGCCTGAGCATCTGAAAATCAGTGATGACCAACTTGATTATCGTCAGGTTGAGGATGACTTTGATCGTTCAATCATGCCACAAGTGGCGCAAGGCGTGAAAGCACAAATGCCACCGTTGTATGAGCTCTATTTTGACAATGGCACTGAGTTACTTGGAACGCAGACTAGTGAAACACCAACGGTGTTGATTGCTATCAACTTACCGGCAGGTGAGCGACATGTTGCTCGTGGCAAAGAGGGATTAGCTAATTTAACCGCAGCACTATTAGAAGAAGGGTCAACTAAGCGGTCGGTGGAAACCATTCAAGCTCAGTTAGATCAACTCGGTTCAACCATCAGTGTTAATGCGAATGAATATTCAACGAGTATCGTTATTTCGAGCTTGAAGAAAAACCTACCAGCGACATTGGATGTGGTTGAAGAAGTATTATTCCATCCGGCTTTTAAAGAGAGTGATTTTGAACGTCTAAAGAAACAGATGCTTGAAGGTTTGGTTTATCAACATCAAAAACCGAGTTGGTTGGCGTCACAAGCCACTCGCCAAGTGCTATTTGGTCAATCGATTTTTGCGCGCTCAAGTGAAGGTACGCAGCAGTCTTTATCTAACCTGACATTGGCAGATGTTAAACGTTTTTACGCAAAGCATTACACACCACATGGTGCGCAGATTGTTGCTGTGGGTGATATCACCAAGCAAGAAGTGGCTAATGAACTTATCTTTTTTAAACAATGGCGTGGTGAGGCGTCACCATTACTTCGACCTCAGATCGTCACTCCACTTGAAACACAAAAAATCTATTTAGTGGATAAGCCCGATTCTCCGCAAAGCGTGGTTCGTTTTGTTCGTAAAGGTTTACCTTTTGATGCAACGGATGAGTTATTTCTTAGTCAACTTGCTAACTTTAATTTAGCGGGTAACTTCAATAGCAGAATTAACCAGAACCTGCGTGAAGATAAAGGCTATACCTATGGCGCTAGCGGCTATTTTGCCAGTAACCGTGAGGTGGGTTTAATCGTGTTTAATGCTCAGGTGAGAGCGAATGCAACCATTGCGTCGATTATTGAAATGCAAAAAGAGATGCAAAAATTCAGTCAAAGTGGATTAACTGATCAAGAAATGAAATTTATGCGCCTTGCGGTCGGTCAACAAGATGCACTAACTTATGAAACACCAGCCCAAAAAGCGCAACTGTTGAGCAGCATACTGACCTACAGTTTAGATGATGACTATTTACAACAACGCAACGAGTTGGTCGAAAGCGTTAAAAAATCAACGCTCAATCAATTAGCAGCGAAATGGTTCTCACCTACGGATTATCAAATAATTGTGGTTGGCGATGCGAAAATGCTAAAGCCTCAATTAGAAAAGTTAGATATTCCCGTGGAAGAGCTTGAAATCATCCGTTAGAGTACACATAAATAAGAGGCAGATTTTTATTTGCCTCCATTCTAATCTCTCCATGAGTTAGAGCCACTTCCATTCGGATCATTACACATATAAGCGAATCATTATTTTGACTAATTTTGCCGCACGACTTGAACAAGTCACCAAGAACCCTGAAGTGTTTAAGCAGTTTGGCCGAGGCGTTGAACGTGAAACGTTGCGCTACACTCCGGAGGGATCCATCGCTCTGACTCCTCATCCTGAATCTCTCGGTTCTGCATTAACTAACCGTTGGATTACCACAGATTTTGCAGAGTCGTTACTTGAATTTATTACCCCTGTTTCAAATGATGTTCCTACATTACTGGCCCAACTTTCGGATCTTCACCACTTTACTCAAACTAAGTTAGGTGATGAAAAGCTATGGCCATTGTCGATGCCTTGCTATGTCGGTAGTGAAGAGGATATTCAACTGGCACAATACGGTTCATCTAACTCAGGTAAGATGAAAACCTTGTACCGTGAAGGCTTAAAGCGTCGCTACGGTAGCTTGATGCAGATTATTTCAGGGGTACACTTTAATTTCTCTTTTCCAGAGTCATTTTGGGATGCATTGTACGGGCAACAAGCTGAATCAGAACGTGAAGCGACGAAATCAGACGCTTATTTTGGTGTTATCCGCAATTACTATCGTTTTGGGTGGTTGATCCCGTATTTCTTCGGTGCTTCACCGGCACTGTGTTCATCATTCATTCGCGATCGTGAAACCAAACTACCCTTTGAAAATATAGGTAAAACCCTATATCTCCCTTATTCGACCTCACTACGTTTGAGTGACCTTGGCTATACCAACAGTGCACAAAGTGGTTTGAAAATTGGTTTTAATAGCCTTGAGCAATATCTAGAAGGTCTTAACCAAGCGATTCGAACACCTTCTAGCGAGTTTGCGAAACTGGGTGTGAAAGTCGGTTCTGAATATCGTCAATTAAACAGCAATGTATTGCAAATTGAAAACGAACTGTATGCGCCTATTCGTCCGAAGCGAGTGGCGAAGAGTGGTGAGAAACCATCGGAAGCGTTAGCGCGAGGTGGTGTTGAATATATTGAAGTTCGTTCGTTAGATGTAAATCCATTCAGCCCAATAGGTATTACAGAAGATCAAGTTCGTTTCTTAGATCTTTTCCTAACATGGACTGCATTATCAGATTCAGATCCTATGGATAATTGTGAGCTTGCCTGCTGGCGAGATAATTGGAATAAAGTCATTTTAGAAGGGCGTAAACCAGGCTTGGAATTACAAATTGGTTGCCGTGGTGAAAAACTGACATTACAAGCATGGGCACATCGCGTGTTTGATGATCTCGTGAAGATCGCAGAGCTGATGGATTCGGCACAGAATGGAACGGCATACCAAGATGTATGTGCTAAGTTGAGAACGTGGATTGATGATCCGTCTTTGACATTTTCAGCGCAACTTCTTGAGCAAACAAAGCAGTTTGGTGGTCTGGGTAAGGTTGGTGTG
Organism: Vibrio sp. S12_S33; assembly: GCF_963889785.1. Lineage (NCBI taxonomy): Bacteria > Pseudomonadati > Pseudomonadota > Gammaproteobacteria > Vibrionales > Vibrionaceae > Vibrio > Vibrio sp. S12_S33. Next base: position 9,989 of record NZ_CAWPQZ010000002.1, read on the forward strand.
GCATTGGGCAATGAGTATCGTCAAGCCAACTTAAACCATGACTATCGTATTTATTCTGAAGCGATAATGGAACAAGAAGTTCAAGCGTCGCGTGTAGCGCAGAAAAACGTTGAGCAAAGTGACACTCAAAGCTTTGATGACTTTCTTGAAAGTTACTTTTCATATCTAAAGTAATATGAAAAAAGGGCTTGTTTGCGTCATCGGGATCGCCACTTTGCTTGCTGGTTGTGCTAGTGCTCCACCTCAGCAGCAACATAATTTGTGCGATATCTTTCGTGAAAAACCGAAATGGTATGAGGATGCGCTCGATATGCAAGAGAAATGGGGAACCCCCATTAATGTTGCGATGGCGATTGTGAAGCAAGAGAGTAGCTTTCGCCATAATGCTCGACCACCTAAAGATTATCTATTAGGTTTTATTCCATGGGGAAGAGTCAGCAGTGCCTACGGTTATGCTCAGGCTCAAGATCCTGCATGGTCGGATTTTCAAAAAGCGACGAATAATGGTGGTTCTCGTACTAATTTTGATGATTCATTGATGTTTATTGGTTGGTACACGGCTGAAACTCAACGGACGCTAGGAATTTCTAAGTGGGATCCATACAACCAGTATTTGGCTTATCATGAAGGGCGTGGTGGCTATAAACGTAAGAGTTACCAAGCCAAGCCGTCGCTGATAAAAGTTGCGCGAAAAGTTGAACAGCAAGCAAAAGATTACGGATGGCAGTTGAAACAATGCCGCCAGGAATTAGAAAACAATAGAAGCTGGTTTTTTTAATAAGCAAGGAGAAGGAAATGCCACTACTTGATAGTTTTACCGTTGATCATACACGAATGAATGCACCGGCTGTACGCGTGGCGAAAACCATGCAAACCCCTAAAGGGGATACGATCACCGTGTTTGATCTTCGTTTTACGGCACCGAATAAGGATATTCTTTCAGAGAAAGGTATTCATACTTTAGAGCACCTATACGCAGGTTTCATGCGTGCGCATTTGAATGGTCGTGATGTTGAGATTATCGATATTTCACCGATGGGCTGCCGTACCGGTTTTTACATGAGCTTGATAGGCACGCCAACAGAAGCACAGGTTGCGCAAGCGTGGTTGGCGGCGATGCAAGATGTACTTAAAGTCGAAAGCCAAGACAAAATACCAGAGCTCAACGAATATCAATGTGGTACCGCATCAATGCACTCACTGATTGAAGCGAAAGAAATTGCTAATGCAATTATTGCTGCTGGTATTTCAGTGAATAAAAATGATGAGTTAGCATTGCCCGAATCAATGCTAAAAGAACTTAAAGTCGATTAATTTGCTTGGTTTTTTTGAGCATGTAAAAAAGGGCTGAGTCGCAGACTAAGCCCTTTTTCTATTGACCACTGATTGTTATCAATAGTTGATGTTATACCAATCGTAGTAAATAACTGTTCATCCTAGCTGGTTAAAATGCTCGATAACTGCGTTAGAATTTTTGATTGTAGAATAACTACTTATCGAAAAATCCTGCCTTGTTCTCAAGCCTTTTTCCTGCGCTATTTCTGATCACTTATTTACTGTGATTGGTATTATTTTTTGGTTTTACGTGGGAATACTTTGACCTGTTTAATGCGGTTTTCTTCGACATCCAATATCTCCATGGCATGACCGGATACTCGGACGCTAAGGTGGCTGCTAGGGATATCTTGTAGGTGTTCCAAGATTAAGCCATTGAGCGTTCTTGGACCATCGGTTGGCAGTTTCCACTTTAAGCCTTTGTTGATATCACGGATATTAGCACTGCCTTCTATTAAGAAACTGCCATCGCTTTGTGGTGTAATTTCATCGGCAAGGCTTGGTGCCATCGAGGTGGTAAATTCACCAACGATCTCTTCAAGAATATCTTCCAAAGTGATTAGGCCATTAATATCGCCATATTCATCAACAATCAAACCAATGCGCTCTTTATTACGTTGGAACTTCAGAAGCTGAACATTAAGTGGGGTTGATTCTGGAATAAAATAGACTTCATCGGCGGCACGCAAAATCATTTCTTTCGTAAATTCGTTCTTTTCCATCATGATTCGAGACGCATCGCGCAGGCGTAGGATACCAACAACTTGGTCAATATTGTCTCGGTACAATACGACACGTCCATGCGGTGAGTGAGTAAGTTGACGAATAATCGACTTCCAGTCATCGTTAATGTTAATACCAGTAATTTCATTACGAGGTACCATAATGTCATTGACGGTGACGTGCTCTAAATCAAGGATAGACAGCAGCATATCTTGGTGGCGACGAGGAATAAGCCCACCCGCTTCATTTACCACCGTGCGTAATTCTTCTGAGCTGAGGTGATCATCACCACCGTGTGTTGCTTTGACACCTAGCAAACGGATAAAGCCATTGGTGATAAAATTTATAAACATCACTAACGGTGAGAGTACCTTCATCAAAATCGTTAGTAGGACGCTGCTGGCATAAGAGACGCGTTCAGGATACAGCGCAGCCAAAGTTTTTGGTGTGACTTCAGCAAAGACCAGTACAACTAATGTTAAAGCACCGGTGGCAATGGCGACACCTAAGTCGCCATACAAACGCATACCAATAATAGTCGCAATTGCTGATGCTAAAATGTTGACTAGGTTGTTACCGATAAGGATTAAACCGATGAGGCGATCTGGACGATTAAGGAGCTTTTCTACACGTTTTGCTCCTTTATGGCCTGTATTGGCTAGGTGCTTTAAGCGGTAGCGGTTCAAGGACATCATGCCTGTTTCTGAACCTGAAAAATAACCCGAAATTACGATGAGACCCGCGAGTAGTGCAAACAAGATACCCGTTGAAATGTCGTCCAAAACGTATAGTTTCCTTATTAGAGTGTGTTTAATTAATGACCGAATAGGGTCTTGGTGTCAATTAAGAATTTATACCATCAGTATAAATTCATTAGTTTAAGATTATCTCTCTAACAAAACGGCTGCCAAAATAAGCCAGTGTTAGTAAGGTTGCTCCTGCAACTGCAAACCAGGTGACTTTTCTACCACGCCAACCTTTATGGTAGTGCCCCCACAGTAAGATTGAGTAAACAATCCAAGCGATGAAAGATAAAATACCTTTGTGAGCTTTACCTTGTGCGAACATATCTTGCACAAAGCCAAATCCGGTAATTAAGGTCCCGGTTAGTAAGACATTACCGATTAAGATGATTTTAAACAGCTGCCGTTCGACCATTAACAGTGGTGGTAAGTTAGGGTTGATGGTCAGCATTTTCTTTTTCTTCAGTTTGTAATCAAGCCAAGCGAGTTGCACTGCATATAGTGCACCGATAGAAAGCGTTGAATAAGAAAATAGAGCCAGTGAAATATGCACCAACAATTTTGGGTTGTGTTCCAAATGTGTGATGAAAGTACTCGGTAAAAATGCAGCCGCACTTAAATTTATGGCAGCAAAGCTATAAACAACTGGCAGTAAAAACCATAAGCGAGTTTTGAGCATAGCAGCGCTCATCACTAAAGAGATGATAAAGCTAATCAATGATGCCACATTGAGCATACTTAAGTTTTGCCCACTGGTATCTAGTATTAAGTCACTTAATAACCATGCATGAAAAGCAAGCGCACATACGGCAGTAAGCAGCACGGTTTTTGTTCTAATACCGGTTTGATTTACCAAACCAGGAACAATGGTCGCGATGGATAAAAAATACAAAACAGCGGCAACTATTGCGATTAAGTTTTCCATACATCTCACAAAATGGTTTCTGAATTAATGAATTATACCTTGCATCACGATAATGGGCTATGACGGATCTTGATTGATTTGTTATATCGCTATCCCATTTTATATTACAGCCTTATGGATATTGCAGTGTGCAGGTTTTCGCTTCTATGGTTTTGCGCTCATTGAAAAGTCAATTTCCACCCCCCAATATTGAATATTAGGTATTCAAGTCACTCATCACGAGACTTCAATGGGTATGACTATTAGATTGGCTAAGGTATACTCACATTCATTAATCGCCGAATTAGCGAAGAGACAAAGATGTTTGAGAATTTAACAGATCGACTATCCAAATCGCTGAAAAACATCAGCGGTAAAGGCCGTCTAACAGAAGACAATATTAAAGAAACGTTGCGCGAAGTACGCATGGCGTTGCTTGAAGCTGACGTTGCACTACCAGTTGTGCGCGATTTCGTGGCGCGCGTTAAAGAAGGTGCGGTTGGTGTTGAAGTATCAAAGTCACTCACACCAGGCCAAGAATTCATAAAGATTGTTCAAGCTGAACTCGAAGCTGTGATGGGAGAATCAAATGAAGCTCTCAACCTAGCGGCTCAGCCACCAGCTGTTATTTTAATGGCGGGTTTACAAGGTGCAGGTAAAACAACCAGCGTTGCTAAGCTCTCTAAATTATTAAAAGAGCGTGATAAGAAGAAAGTACTGGTTGTATCTGCTGACGTTTATCGCCCTGCTGCGATTAAACAGTTAGAAACCTTAGCCTCTGAACTAGGTGTTGATTTCTTCCCTTCATCTGCTGATCAAAAGCCAATTGATATTGCTAATGCCGCTATTGATCATGCTAAGAAACAGTTTTTTGATGTACTGATCGTCGATACCGCTGGTCGCTTGGCGATTGATGAACAGATGATGGGGGAGATCAAAGAACTTCATGCTGCTATTACCCCAGTAGAAACACTGTTTGTTGTTGACGCCATGACAGGTCAAGATGCTGCCAATACCGCGAAAGCGTTTGGTGATGCTCTACCATTAACCGGTGTGATTCTTACTAAAGTCGATGGTGACGCCCGTGGTGGTGCAGCGCTTTCTGTTCGTCATATCACTGGCAAACCGATTAAATTCTTGGGTGTCGGTGAGAAAACCGATGCACTTGAACCTTTCCACCCTGACCGTATTGCATCACGCATTTTGGGGATGGGGGATGTCCTTTCTCTTATTGAAGATTTGCAACGCAATGTCGATCATGAAAAAGCAGAGAAGCTTGCGAAGAAATTCAAAGAGAAAAAAGGTTTTGATTTAGAAGACTTTCGTGAACAGCTTGGTCAAATGCAAAACATGGGCGGCATGATGGGTATGCTCGATAAGCTTCCTGGCATGGCTAATCTTCCTGCTAATGTAAAAGATAACGTCGATGACAAAGCTTTCAAACAGATGGAAGCAATCATTAACTCAATGACGATGAAAGAGCGCCAACATCCAGACATGATCAAAGGTTCGCGCAAGAAACGGATTGCAGCGGGTTCTGGTACACAGGTACAAGATGTCAATCGCTTGCTAAAACAGTTCACTCAAATGCAGAAAATGATGAAGAAAATGCAAAAGGGTGGCATGAAAGGTATGATGCGCAACATGCAAGGTATGATGGGCGGAATGGGCGGAATGGGCGGAATGGGTGGTATGGGCGGAGGCGGCTTCTTCGGTCGCTAATCTAACTAACTGCTACGCTTAAAATTTCTAAAGCGTGATATGAATCACTGCAAAAGTCAAACGCTTCTGCTGGTGAAAAAATAGCTAAACCCCTTGCAAAGCCTCGGAATAAGAGTAAAATTCCGAGGCTTTATTTTGGCACGAGACCCCAGACTGTTTTTCGTGAATAGTTATTGGGGTTAATTTTATTATTGAGAAAGCAAAGAGGACGACATGGTAACCATTCGTTTGGCACGTCACGGCGCTAAAAAGCGTCCATTTTATCAAATCGTAGTTGCGGATAGCCGTAACGCTGCAACTGGCCGTTTCATCGAGAAAGTAGGTTTCTTTAACCCTACTGCTACTGGTCAAGAAGAAGGTCTACGTGTAGATCTAGAGCGCGTTAACCACTGGGTTAGCCAAGGCGCATCTGTATCTGATCGCGTAGCTAAGCTAGTAAAAGACGCTCAAAAAGCGGCTTAATTCTTACTTTTATAGAAGAAAATTAGCTTATGTCGATGAAAGGTAAAGAAACAATGACCAAAGAAAACGAAAAGATTGTTATGGGCAAGTTTGGTGCTACCTATGGCATTCGTGGCTGGCTCAAAGTTTTTTCCTACACAGACGAAGCTGAAAGCATTTTTGATTACAGCCCGTGGTTTATTAACCAAAAAGGGCAGTGGGTCGAGTACAAAGTAGAAAGCTGGAAGCGCCATAACAAGAGTATGGTGGTAAAGCTTGAAGGTTTAGATGTTCGCGAAAACGCACATCTACTCACCAACTTTGAAATTGCTGTTGATCCCGCATCATTACCTGAATTGTCAGAAGATGAGTTCTACTGGCGTGAATTGTTTGGTATGCAAGTTATTACCACTAAGGGCTATAACCTTGGTGAGGTCACTGACCTATTAGAAACTGGCTCCAACGATGTTTTGGTTGTGAAAGCGAATCTAAAAGATGCTTTTGGCCAAAAGGAACGGTTGATACCGTACCTTGAAGAGCAAGTGATCAAGAAAGTTGATCGCGAAGCTCAACGGATCGAAGTTGACTGGGATCCGGCATTCTAACTCTAAAATTTCAGAGCGAGAGAACACATGTGGGTTGGCGTAATTAGCCTATTTCCTGAAATGTTCCGTTCTGTTACTGATTTTGGAGTAACAGGTCAAGCGGTTAAAAAAGGTTTACTGTCTATTGAGACTTGGAATCCTCGTGATTTCACTCATGACAAGCATCGCACTGTCGATGATAGACCTTACGGTGGTGGTCCTGGAATGCTCATGATGGTTCAGCCTTTGCGCGATGCCATTCATGCAGCAAAACAAGCCGCACCGGGAAAGACGAAAGTCATTTATCTTTCTCCTCAAGGTCGAAAGCTCGACCAACAAGGAGTAGAGGAACTGGCAACTAATCAGAACTTAGTTCTTATTTGTGGCCGTTACGAAGGGATAGATGAGCGTGTCATCCAATCTGAAGTTGACGAAGAATGGTCAATTGGGGATTTTGTTATGACAGGTGGTGAACTGCCAGCCATGACGTTGATTGATTCCGTTTCTCGGTTTGTTCCGGGGGTACTAGGAGATTTCGCGTCCGCAGAAGAAGACTCTTTTGCGAATGGTCTGTTAGATTGTCCACACTACACGCGTCCTGAAGTATTAGATGGAATAGAAGTACCAGCGGTACTGAAATCCGGTAATCATAAGGATATTCGTCGCTGGCGACTTAAGCAGTCGTTGGGCCGAACTTGGCATAGAAGGCCAGAGCTCCTGGAAAACCTAGCTCTGACTGACGAACAGGAACAATTACTGGTTGAGTACATTAAAGAAGCTCAGACTCAGTAACCTATTTAATTTAGTATCAGTTTATTCTAGGAATTTTTAAAATGAGTAACATCATCAAGGCTCTTGAAGAAGAGCAAATGAAGCAAGACCTACCTAAATTCGCACCAGGTGACACTGTTGTGGTTCAAGTTAAGGTAAAAGAAGGTGACCGTGAGCGTCTACAGGCTTTCGAAGGCGTTGTAATCGCAATCCGTAACCGTGGTCTACACTCTGCATTCACTGTTCGTAAAATCTCTAACGGTGAAGGTGTTGAGCGTACGTTCCAAACTCACTCTCCAGTGGTTGATAGCATTGAAGTTAAACGCCGCGGTGCAGTACGTCGTGCCAAACTGTACTACCTACGTGAGCGTTCTGGTAAGTCAGCTCGTATCAAAGAGAAACTTACTAAGAAGTAATGCTATTACTAGCGTTCTCATAGAGAAAACGGAGCCATTTGGCTCCGTTTTTTTATCGGTTTAATTAGTTCAGTACACGTTAAACTTAGATGAAGTGGTCAATATTGATCTTCTGACCAACCGTCGCTGTCTGACATGTCAGGGGCGCCTGCAATCGATTTCTCTTCATCAGCCCATTCGCCAAAGTCGATCATTTGACACTGTTTTGAGCAAAAAGGTCGATAGGGGCTCTGTTCCCCCCATTCCACATCAGTTTTACATTGTGGGCATTTAACGATAGTAATTTTCTTGGTCATAACATACTGCGCTTAACGAATTGATGAGAGTAAGTGTATTATTTAACGGCATCGAAAGTAAGGGCAAAGAGAGAATTGGTTAGTAAATGGTTTAGCAACAAACGGCGAGATCAAACTCAACATCACGGCTACTTGCTTGCCCAGATTGAAAGTCAATAAACTTAATCGCAAATCGATTTTTATGGCCGGATATCATCGGGTAGACACCATAATCAAGAGGGATCGATAAGCGTAAGATATTAGCGTCTTCAGCATCACTTTGGTAAAAGCCAGAGCTTGCTAAGCGAGTTTTAAAATGCCCTGTTTCACGCGTCAGCCTGAGCCAAAGTTGCAGCGCTTTAGATAACGGTCGCAATGTCTCCATCCATTGGTGCGCGTCCTGTGTTTTCTTTTCCAATGGAATATGTAGCCAGTAGTGTAGAGCTGGTAAGTCAAAACAGCATGAACCACCGGGTAAGTTGAAGCGCTGACGGATGGTGCTTAGGAAACGATCTTCTTTTAAAGATTGGCCAAAACGTTCTGCAGCCATCAAATTTCGATGAACATCATCAACATCTTCTAATAGCGCTAACAGCATGGCTTGATCAACGCCATCGACATTCAACCAACTTCGATAAACTAGGCGCTGTTTTTCGATATCTTTAGCGAGTTCACTCTTTAGTTGGATCTGCTCAAATATTTCCAGAAGATCAAACAAAGAACGAAAGAACAATTGGTGTTGAATACCATCACGAAATTGAGCCGAATGCATGAGCTGATTAAGCAGTGCTTCGACTCTTAAATAGATACGAGTTTTTTCGTTGAGTGGATGTTCAAACTTATGCGTGGTCATCTAGCTAGCCTTACGTTCGGTCTTAGTTATTCTCACCGATTTTGCCCACAGATGGCTAGATACTTTTGATGCAATTCTGTGATTTGCGGCAAAAGTTTCTGGTTTTCTGCACTATTTTTAACCACATCGTCAGCTTGTGCGAGTCTTTGTTCACGGCTCGCTTGTGCAGCTAAGATGGATCGGACTTGTTGTTCTGAGACATTATCTCTCGCCATTGTGCGGGAGATTTGCGTTTCGGTATCGACATCAACCACTAAAATTCGGTTTGCGAGCGATTGCAGGTTGTTTTCTATTAATAAAGGCACCACCAATAATGCGTAAGGTGAGGTTGTGCTTGATAGCTGTTCAAGCATTTTTTCGCGGATCATTGGGTGGAGTAAATTGTTGAGCCAGGCTTTTTGCGTTTCATCTGCGAAGATTTTAGATCTTAGAGTCGCGCGATCCAACTGACCATTAGCGTGCAAAATCTCATGACCAAAATGCTCTTCAATCGCTTTTAAACCCTCAGAGCCAACTTCAACCACTTGTCTTGCTATGACGTCTGCATCAACAATATCAATCCCAAAATGCTGGTGGAATACATTGGCGACGGTCGTTTTACCACTCGCGATACCACCAGTTAAACCTACTACAAATGTCATTAATTTAACCCCACTACTGAGCTTATATACCACCCCATGATATCGCTACCCCAAATGAGGGTTAGCCAGCCTGCAATTGCAAGGTAAGGGCCAAAAGGGAAAACTTTGTCGATGCCTTTCTTTTGTAAACGAAGCTGAATGATGCCGAAGACTAAACCAACCAGTGATGACATTAAAATGATCATCGGTAAATATTGCCAGCCAAGCCAAGCGCCCAAAGCAGCAAGTAACTTAAAGTCACCGTAGCCCATTCCCTCTTTACCAGTGGCTAGTTTAAACAACCAGTAAACCGACCATAGGCTTAGGTAGCCAGCCATTGCTCCAATCACTGCATCGTTAAGGTTTACTGGACTAACCTGTAATAAGGATAAGGCCAACCCAGCCCAAAGCAACGGTAGGGTTAGCTGATCGGGTAGTAGCATGGTATCTAGGTCGATAAACGTGGCGGCAATTAATATGAAGGTGAAAAACAGTAATGCTACGGAAAAATAGCTAAAACCAAAATGGGTAGCAATCAGTAAGCTTATACTTGCCGTTAGCAGTTCAATGGCTGGGTAACGCACACTGATAGGGCCTTTACAGTGCGAGCATTTGCCTTTTAGAAATAGCCAACTGAACAATGGAATATTGTCGATGACGCGGATCGGAGTGTTGCAATGTGGGCACGTTGAGCGAGGAATACTAAGCGTCAGTTGTCCTTCTGGCGGTGCAATATGGTATTCAGGAAATGAGTCTGCACATTCTTGTTGCCATTCTCGCTCCATCATTTTAGGAAGACGATAAATAACGACATTGAGAAAGCTACCGACAATCAAGCCAAATAAGCAGGCAAATAGTGGGAATAGCCAAGGGTAATAGTCAAAAACTTCCATGCAAGGACTCGAGTAATAAAATAATTCGCGGGGATTATACTATCCCAATACACTCATTAAGTTAAAGATTGGTAAATACATTGCCACAACTAGCCCACCGACGACAGTACCGAGGAAAATAATTATCAGTGGTTCGAGGATTTTACCAAGATTATCAACGGTGTTATCGACTTCAAATTCATAAATAGTCGCCACTTTGTTGAGCATGTCATCGAGTTTACCTGACTCTTCGCCAATCATTACCATTTGCAGCACCATTTCAGGGAAGGCATTGGTATTGCGCATAGCGATGTACATTGGCATACCTGCCGCTGTATCTCGATAAACACCTTGAATCGCTGTCTCGAAATGGATATTACCAGCGGTTTTCGCGGTCGATTTTAAACTGGCCAGAATGGGAATTCCGGCGCTAAAACTGGTTGCCAATGTTCGACAGAATTTAGCGATGGAAGCTTTGCCGATAACAGTACCAAGAATGGGTAGTCTCAAACTTAATTGACTGGTTTTAAGACGAATTGAAAACGATTTTTTGCGCATAGCTTTAACGCTACTGATGATAAGTAATACGCTAGCGAAACCCCAAAGGCTGTTGTGTTGCACCCAATGTGAGAGCTGCAAAACTTGCTGAGTAAACCAAGGCAGCTCTGCACCGAAGCCTTTAAACATGACTTCAAATTCAGGGATCACAAGCGTGAGCATTAAATAAGCAACGGCCAAAGCGACAAAGACGACCATTGTTGGGTAAATGAGCGCTTTGATAACTTTGGCATGTAATTGCTCACTTTTTTCTCTGTAGGTGGCTAAACGCTCAAAGACCTCGGCCAAGTTGCCGGATTGTTCACCGCTATAAACTAAATCAACATACAGTTGGTCAAAATAGGTGCTTGCTGTGCTCATTGATTTTGAAATAGGAGTGCCGGCCTCAACCCCTTTTGTTACTTGCGCTAGAATCGATTTCATCTCCGCCTTACGATGATTGTGTCCAACCAATTTTAATGCCTGAACGATAGGAACCCCGGTGCTGAGCATGGTTGCTAATTGGCGAGTTAACAGGGTAATGTCTTTAGCTTTAACACGATGAGTGAGGTGAGCGATGAGAGAAAGACGGCCTTTTTTCACTCTCCTAAGTTCAATATGCTGATCTTGTAGTTTGCCGCGCACTTCTAACTCATCCAAAGCCAGTATTTGCCCGTAGACTTTTTTACCTGAGCTATTTATCCCTTTCCAACGGTAATGCTTAAGCTTTGTTGTTGATGTTTTCATTATGTGAGCTCAATCAGTGAGTTATCGTTGAGTTAGAAATAAAGAACACGTTGCAACTCTTTAACGCTGGTTACTCCAAGTTTCAGTTTTTCGATGCCTGATTCTTGGAGGGTTTGCATACCGTTGGCTTTAGCGAGTTGTTCTATTTGTAATATGCTGGCCTGGTGCATGATAGCCTGTGTTAATTGAGGGGTGAATTCCATCATTTCGTAGATGCCCACTCTTCCTGCATAGCCATTGGTACAGTCGTTACAACCATGAGGGTTGGCCTCATAAATAACGTCTTGATCAGAAAGATTAAATTTCCGCAGCAAGCTGGGCGTTGCATTCGTTGCTCTTTTGCAATGTGGGCAAAGTCGTCTTGCTAGCCTCTGAGCAACAATAAGACTCAATGAGGACGCTAGGTTAAACGCCTCAATTCCCATGCTACTTAAGCGGATCACGGTTTCAGCGGCGGAGTTAGTGTGTAAGGTTGAAAGGACTAAGTGGCCAGTTTGCGCAGCTTTGACCGCAATTTCAGCCGTTTCTGTATCTCGAATTTCACCGACCATTACAATGTCGGGGTCTTGGCGTAAAAATGAACGTAATGCTTGTGCAAATCCAAAACCAATCTTTGGCTGTACCTGAACCTGGTTAATGCCTGATAGGTTGATCTCGACAGGATCTTCCGCGGTAGAGATATTGACATCGGTAGTATTGAGCAGGCGTAACCCAGCATAAAGTGAAACGGTTTTTCCGCTGCCAGTAGGGCCTGTCATTAAGATCATTCCTTGCGGTCGTTTTAGCGCCTGTAAATAGAGTTGTTTTTGCTTATCGTTGTAACCTAGTTTGCCTATATCGAGGTGAGAGGCACTGCTATCGAGTAAGCGCAATACGATTTTTTCGCCCCATAAGGTAGGTAGTGTTGAAACACGCATATCAATGGCTGTGTCTTGGTTTAAACGCAATTTTATCCGTCCATCTTGTGGAAGGCGTCGCTCGGCAATATCAAGTTTAGAGAGGATTTTTATCCGCGCAGCAAGGCGGCGACCTAAATGACTGGCTGGCTGTTGGGTTTCGACTAACATACCGTCACAACGTAAGCGCACTCGGTAGAGTGTTTCGTAGGGTTCAAAGTGAATATCGGATGCGCCTTTACGTATCGCATCTAATAAAATTTGATTGATGAAACGACTAACGGGGGAATTATCTTGGCTAAGATCTTCTACCGACTGAATTTCATCGTCAGCGAGTTGAACTAAATTTGCCAGTTGATCTTGGTTGATCTCTCTTTCCGTGCTTGATGATTCTTGCATTGCTCGCCCATACAGGCGACGAATTGCGGCTTGTAAAGTTTTATAGTCAGCCAACACCAATTCAATTTTCAAACCCGTTGCGAAGCGAAAATCATCTTCTACTTGCAAATGGGTTGGGTCGGAAACTGCAATGGTCAGGGTTTGGCCTCTTCTTAAAATTGGCAGTGCTTGGTAGCGGGTGATGAGTTCTCGTAAGCCCAATTGTTGACACAATGTATGGTAGTCATAACCAGTTAGGTCAGTGTCGGGCAAACCGAAAATAGAGCTTAAATGTTCGGTTAAATCGTAATGATTAAATAAACCTAAAGTGAGAAGAGCCTCTAGCACACTATCACCAGAAGCTTCAATATGTTCTATAACCGTTTGCTCTTGCGCAAGGCTAATAAGATTTGCTTGCCGAAGAATTGCGGGGAGATTGGTGAGCATATTTTTTACTAGAACGTGCCTGCCACACAGCTCTTTAATGTTTGTGCTGTATCGTGTTGGCAGCTCCAACCTGATGAACCTTTAGTAAAGCGAACAATTTTATTTTGCATCGTCGATTGGCTACCAAACTTAAACTGAATTGCAGAAGATACGCCGGAGGGAAATTCAAGTGTACCAAGAGTATTCATGGCACTTGATGCGCCAATATTGGTCAAATTTGAAGGAAAAGATCCTGTTTCTTGAGCTTCTATATCAATATTGGTTAATAATGCCCTTAGCGTACTTAAAGCGACTGAGGCTTCAGATTTTTTGACATGATTTTTATACGCAGGCACCGCTATCGTAGACAGCACACCAATAATGGCCACTACAATCATCAATTCAATCAAGGTAAATCCGTTTTGTTTTCTGTTGCTATTGGTGTTCATTACCTTCTCCAGTTGAATACATTCCGATGACTGAGCATAAGAATCTTGTTGAGTAGAAGAAATGCGTAAAATAGGACTGCGCGAGTGATTTAGAGTTTTTATTTATCGTATTGCATACAGAACATGAAAAAATACGACTCAGTTAAAAACGAAGCTTTTTTGATATGAGTATCATTAAAAAGGAAGCTGATTTAGCTTCCTTAGTCAAAAAATGTAGTAAGTAGATGTGGATTGATCTATTTGAAACGCATGGATAAATCCATCGCCTTTAAGTGCTTAGTCAAAGCGCCCACTGAAATGTAATCAACACCGGTTTGTGCGTATTCACGAATAGTATCAAGCGTTACATTGCCAGAGTTTTCAAGTGCTGCACGACCAGCATTAATTTTCACCGCTTCACGCATCATATCGGTGCTGAAGTTATCTAGCATGATAATATCGGCGCCGGCTTCAATCGCTTCGACCAACTCTTCCAAGTTCTCTGTTTCAACTTCTACTGGTTTTCCAGGGTTTAGCTTTTTCGCCGTGCTGATCGCCTGTGTAATGCCACCGCATGCAATAATGTGGTTTTCTTTGATGAGATAGGCATCGAATACCCCAATACGATGGTTAAAACCACCGCCACACGCGACGGCATATTTCAGTGCGCTGCGTAAGCCAGGAATGGTTTTACGGGTATCAAGCAAGCGGCAATCAGTACCTGCAAGCTGTTTGGCGTATTGCGCAGTTGTTGTGGCGCAGCCAGACAAGGTTTGAATAAAGTTCATCGCATTACGTTCACCGGTTAATAGTGCGCGAGCTGGGCCGGAAAGGGTACATAATGTTTGATTAGGCTCTACGCTGTCACCGTCTTGTACATGCCAGTCAATAGTGACTTCACCACCGAGCTGTTTAAAGACTTCATCAGCCCATGCTTGGCCACAAAATACACCCTGTTCACGAGTGATAATGGTGGCAACGTTGTGAGCGTCTGCGGGAATTAGACTTGCGGTGATATCAGATGTGGCATCAAGAGTACCACCAAGATCTTCTTTAAGTGTCTCGGCCACGGCACGAGTAATTTCAAGAGGAAGCTGTTGTTTTAGATAATCAAGGCGTTGTTGGCTATTATGTGTATTTTTCATCGCAAATCTAATATTGTGTTGAACAGAAGTGGGAATGATACGCTGACTCAACAGCAAATTCAGCCATTAATCGCTAATTTCTAATAGCGATACGGAAAATCATCACTATACCCAATAGAGAGCTTTTGAATATGGCGTATAACTTAACTATCTCAAGTAGCGAAGTCACGCAAAACACAGCGATTGTTGACGGTTGGTACCAACATGCACGCCGTGTTGTCTCGCCTTTTTTTGATGAGCGTAGTGATGAGGACGATATTTCATTGCTGGTGCTACATAACATCAGTTTACCGCCCGGAAAGTTTGGTGGCCCCTATATTGAGCAGTTTTTTACTGGTCGATTGGATCCCAATGCCCACCCTTTTTTTAAGACGATTCATACCATGGGTGTTTCGGCGCATTGTCTGATTTGTCGAAATGGGCAGGTGATACAATTTGTGCCATTTAATGCCAGAGCTTGGCATGCTGGGCAGTCAAGCTTCGCTGGCAGAGCAAAATGCAATGACTACTCGATAGGTATTGAATTGGAAGGGAGTGATTTTGTTGCCTACACCCAGGCACAGTATCAAGCGCTTACGGATTTAAGCAAGGCGTTAATGATGCATTATCCGAAGATCACCACTGAGCGTATTACCGGGCACCAGTATATTGCACCGCTGCGCAAAACCGACCCCGGTTTAGTCTTTGACTGGCGTCGATTTAGGGCGCAGATCAAGCAAGATTAAATCTTGTCGTGGAACTCAACTAAAATTTGCTCAACCCAGGTTTGAATGCGTTCATCACTGAACTCGTATTGCGAATCTTCATCCAACGCTAAACCGACAAAATGGGATCCATCTTCAGTCAGTGCTTTCGATGCTTCAAATTGGTAGCCTTGGTTTGGCCAATAGCCAATAAATTGGGCACCAACTTGTTTTAGCTCATCATGTAGCATCCCCATCGCATCGAGGTACCATTCGCCATAACCTTCTTGATCGCCTAAGCCGAACAATGCGACGTACTTGCCGTTTAGTGACACACCATCGATTTGATCCCATATTGCGCTCCAATCTTCTTGGATTTCGCCAAAGTCCCAGGTTGAAATACCGAGTATTAAAAGATCATAGTCGCTCATCAAAGAAAGTGGTGTCTCTTTCACATTGTGAATGTCGACTAAATCTTCACCGATGATGGCGCGGATCTTTTCTGCTGCCATTTCGGTATAACAAGTGGTTGAGCCATAAAACAGACCGATCTTCATAATTTTTTGTTCGTTTAAAGTCAGAATGGTGAATTCTAACCATAAATTGACGCGCTTTGCAGCGATTATCCTGCTAACCCTGTTTTTTTATGGTATTAAACTCGTGGCTCACTTAACCTGAGCAAGGTTATTTTTACTACTGAGGTTTGATGTGGCAGAGCATTTTTCTCCTGACCAAGGAATTGTCGAACAATTTTTAGATGCGATGTGGATGGAACGCGGTTTATCAGAAAATACGCTCTCTTCGTATCGCAATGATCTGACGAAACTATTGCAGTGGATGCAGCACGATAACTATCGCCTCGATTTTATTAGTTTGTCTGGGTTACAACAGTATCAAGCGTGGCTTGCTGATCAAGACTACAAGCAAACTTCACGGGCGCGTATGCTCTCGGCGATTCGTCGTTTGTTTCAATACCTGCACCGAGAGAAAATTCGCGCCGATGATCCGAGTGCTTTGTTGGTCAGCCCTAAGCTGCCGCAGCGTTTACCAAAAGATTTGTCAGAGCAGCAAGTGGATGCGCTGCTTAATGCGCCAGATACCAACAATCCGCTCGAATTGCGCGACAGAGCCATGCTTGAACTATTGTATGCCACCGGGCTGCGTGTCACTGAATTAGTGTCACTCACCATGGAAAACATCAGTTTGCGCCAAGGTGTCGTGCGAGTGATTGGTAAAGGCGGAAAAGAGCGTTTGGTTCCAATGGGAGAAAATGCGGTGGATTGGATTGAAACTTTTCTCCACCAAGGGCGGTCTGCATTATTAGGGGAGCAGACATCCGATATCGTTTTTCCGAGCAAACGCGCACGGCAGATGACTCGCCAAACATTTTGGCATCGGATTAAACATTATGCAGTGATCGCGGAAATTGACGTTGAAAAACTCTCGCCGCACGTATTAAGGCACGCTTTTGCCACTCATTTGCTTAATTACGGAGCAGATCTACGGGTTGTGCAAATGCTGCTTGGACATAGTGACTTATCAACCACGCAAATTTATACTCACGTCGCCACAGAGCGACTCAAACAATTGCATAGCGAGCACCATCCAAGGGCTTGAATAAAGGTGAACTTACATGAGCGTATTACGCCAATTGACTCTACTTACATTGCCATTTTTCGTTGCAGCGTGTAACGCTGAAGAAACCACCACAGCCCCACAAACGGCACAAATCAAGCAAGTTCAATCTATTGATAAAGGCGTTTTTGAACAACGTTTTTCAAAACTAGGTTTGCAAGTGGTTGATGTTAAAGCCTCTGATGTCGAAGGTTTAGTTGAAGTACAAACTTTGGGCGGCATTTTATTTGCTTCGCCTGATGGCCGTCATTTTATTGCTGGAACATTGTATCAATTAGATGAAAATGGTGGTTATGTCGATGTATTGGCAAAGCGTCAAGCACCGCTGAACGCGGCTAAAATTGAAACTTTCAAAAACAGCATGATCGAGTACAAAGCGGCAGATGAAAAATACATTGTTACAGTATTTACTGACATTACTTGTGGCTACTGCACACGTTTGCACAGCCAAATGGCAGGCTATAACGAGCTTGGTATTACTGTGCGTTACATGGCTTTCCCTCGCCAAGGCACGACTGGTCAAGTTGCCGAACAAATGGCCGTCATTTGGAGTGCCGATGATAAAATGGCAGCGATGAATGAAGCGAAAATGAATCGTGGCGCACCTCAAGCCGGTGAAAATATCGATCAGGCGAAGCAGACGATCGCGCAGCATTATCAGCTTGGACGTGAATTGGGTATCAGCGGTACACCAGCGATATTCTTACCGAATGGTGAAATGGTCGGAGGCTATTTGCCGCCAGCTCAACTATTGCAACGCCTTCAACAGCTTTAATAACTTAGGAGTCAGGCTTGAGTTTACTCAAGCCTGCTGATTTATGATTGAGATAAAACGCAGACCTGAACCAGATCTTTCACAACTTCCCGATACTCTCCCTTCCTTGCTGAAACGCATTTATATCAGTCGCGGTATTACCAGTGTCGAGCAACTGGATAAAGCTGCCAAAGCCTTACATTCTTACCAGAAATTAGGGGGCATTGAAGAAGCGGTTAAATTGCTGTTTAACGCAATTCAGCAACAACAGCGCATTATTGTCGTTGGGGATTTCGACGCTGATGGGGCAACCAGTTCGGCGCTTTCGGTTTTAGCACTGCGCATGCTTGGTAGTCATAATGTGGATTACCTAGTACCTAACCGTTTTGAAGATGGATATGGCTTAAGCCCTGAAGTGGTTGATCAAGCGATTGAGTTGGGCGCGCAGGTGATCATGACAGTAGATAATGGTGTTTCATCAATCGAAGGTGTGCGCTATGCCAAACAACAAGGGTTAACCGTATTAGTGACGGATCATCACTTGCCTGGGCATGTCTTGCCGGAAGTCGATGCAATGGTTAACCCCAACTTACAAAGCTGTGCATTTCCATCGAAAGCTTTGGCGGGGGTTGGTGTTGCGTTTTATTTGATGATGGCATTGTGTGTTCACATGCGTAAATCGGGCTGGTTTAATGAACAAGGAATGGCAGAGCCAAAATTGATGGAGTTGATCGATCTCGTCGCGCTTGGCACCGTTGCTGACGTGGTACCGCTTGATGAAAATAACCGTATTCTCGTGCATCAAGGTTTACAGCGTATTCGTGCTGGGCACGCAAGGCCGGGGATCCAAGCTTTGATCGAAGTGGCCAAGCGTGATGCGCGACGTTTGGTTGCCTCTGACTTTGGTTTTGCTTTAGGCCCAAGGATAAACGCTGCTGGTCGTTTGGATGATATGTCTTTCGGTGTCGAGTTATTGATGAGTAATAACATTCACGCGGCACGCCGGATGGCGAATGAGCTTGATGGCTTAAATCAAACGCGCAAAGAAATCGAAGAAGGCATGAAACAAGAAGCGTTGGCTTTTTGTGAACGCTTACAGCTTGGCGAAAATACACAATTACCGCATGGGTTAGTACTGTTTCAACGAGATTGGCACCAAGGTGTGATTGGTATTTTAGCTTCGCGCATCAAAGATAAATATCACCGACCTGTGATTGCGTTTGCGGATGGTGGCGATGGAAATATCAAGGGGTCATGTCGCTCTGTGGTCGGCTTACACATGCGCGATGCTTTGGATCGGATTGATACGCAACACCCCGGTTTAATTGCCAAATTTGGTGGTCACGCAATGGCGGCAGGTTTAACCATTGCCGAAAAAGATTTTGAACGCTTTGCGAGTTTGTTTGATCAGGTGGTGCGAGAAGGGTTAGATGAGGCGGCATTAAAAGGTGTGATTTTGTCTGACGGTGAATTAAAGCCCGAAGAATTTTCTATGCATACCGCTGAAATGCTGCGTGCTGGTGGGCCGTGGGGACAAGCGTTTCCTGAACCCCTCTTTGATGGCGAATTTAAACTCTTGCATCAAAAGTTGGTCGGAGAAAAGCATTTAAAATTAATGCTTGAACCGTTATTCAAAGGTCATCCGACCAATATTATGATCGATGGTATTGCGTTCAATGTTGATTTAAGACGTTGGCCAGATGCATCTGTGAAAACCGTTCGGCTTGCTTATAAGCTCGATATCAATGAATTTCGTGGTAATCAATCGCTGCAATTGATGATTGATCATCTAGAAGCGAAGTAATGTCGACTACTGATGCCGCATCACAGTGGCATCAGTAGTGATTGATTATATTCAGCTTTTTTATTTTCTTTATGCTGCCTTTCTCAAGCTTTTTGCTCTTGAGCAACGATCTGTAATGAATCAACGACCCTTAACCTAATTTATTTATCGTGTGATTGGGTATAGTAGCCCGTTCATTCCCCATCTGTATTGATTATGTAATTGGTCTGACCATTATCTTTTCTGTTTTAACTTATTAATGTTATCGGTGTGTTTAAATGTGACCCGTTCTATGATTTAGGTCAAGTTTTGGCTGGACATCTGCATTTTAATTATGTTAATTTCTGCACCAACTTGAAATTGGTATTACCAATTGACTGCAAAGAGTAGAAGAATAATAAATTATGGCTTATCAAAGGATTCGTCAGCCAAAACTCTCCGATGTTATCGAACAGGAGTTGGAAAGGTTGATAGTGGAAGGAACACTCTCTCCGGGGCAACAATTGCCACCAGAGCGAGAACTGGCAAAACAGTTCGAAGTGTCGCGTCCCTCTATCCGAGAAGCTATTCAACGTTTAGAAGCCAAGCGCCTATTAACTCGGCGTCAAGGTGGTGGAACGTTTGTTAGCGAGAATATCTGGAAAAGTTTTTCTGATCCTCTGCTAAATTTATTGTCTAGCCACTCAGAAACTCAGCTCGATTTACTTGAATCGCGACACGCGATGGAGGGTATTTCTGCCTATTTTGCAGCTTTGCGTGGTACTGAGGAAGATTTTGCTCGAATTCAATCCTGCTTAGCTAGAATTGGTGAGCAACAAGCAAAGAAAGAGATTGAAGCAGAAGCGTCCGCGGTGGTTGAGTTTTTAGTCGCTCTCACTGAAGCTGCACACAATGTGGTGCTTTTGCATATTGTCCGTAGCCTTGCTCCATTGCTTGAGCAAAATGTTCTACAGAATTTAAAGCTATTACACCGCCGCCATGAAGTGGTGGAGAAAGTAAGTAAACACCGAGCTAATATCGTGGATGCGATTGTTTCTGGTCAGCCGGAAAAGGCGCGTGAAATGTCACATTCTCACTTAGCTTATATCGAAGAAACACTGTTGGATTTGACCAAAGAAGAGTCTCGCCGTGAGCGTTCTTTACGTCGAATTCAACAAGGTAATGAGTCGTAAATTAGCGACTCATTGCTTGTTTATAGATCCAACCAACAGAAGGATAGATCTCCATGTCTGACATGAAGCATGACGTAGATGCACTGGAAACTCAGGAATGGCTAGCAGCCCTTGAGTCAGTTGTACGTGAAGAGGGTGTAGAGCGTGCTCAGTTTTTACTAGAGCAAGTTTTAGACAAAGCACGTCTAGACGGTGTTGATATGCCAACTGGTATTACTACCAACTACATCAACACGATTCCTGCAGCACAAGAGCCAGCTTACCCAGGTGACACAACGCTTGAGCGTCGTATTCGCTCAATCATCCGTTGGAACGCGATCATGATCGTTCTACGTGCATCGAAAAAAGACCTTGAGCTTGGCGGCCACATGGCGTCATTCCAGTCTTCTGCTGCGTTCTACGAAACATGTTTTAACCACTTCTTCCGTGCTCCTAACGAAAAAGATGGTGGCGACTTGGTTTATTACCAAGGTCACATCTCTCCTGGGATCTATGCACGTGCTTTTGTTGAAGGCCGTTTAACTGCTGAACAACTAGACAACTTCCGTCAAGAAGTGGATGGCAAGGGTATCCCTTCATATCCTCACCCTAAATTGATGCCTGAATTCTGGCAATTCCCGACCGTATCTATGGGGCTGGGTCCTATCTCTGCTATTTACCAAGCTCGCTTCCTTAAATACCTAGATGGCCGTGGTATGAAAGATACCAAAGAGCAACGTGTTTACGCGTTCCTAGGTGATGGTGAAATGGACGAGCCAGAATCACGCGGTGCAATCTCGTTTGCCGCTCGTGAAAAACTCGATAATCTATGTTTCCTAGTCAACTGTAACCTACAGCGTCTAGATGGCCCTGTTATGGGTAACGGTAGCATCATCCAAGAACTAGAAGGCCTATTTAAAGGCGCTGGTTGGAATGTGGTTAAAGTTATCTGGGGTGGTAATTGGGATTCACTACTGGCAAAAGACACATCTGGTAAGCTTCTTCAACTAATGAATGAAACTATCGATGGTGACTACCAAACATTCAAATCTAAAGATGGAGCGTATGTACGTGAGCACTTCTTTGGTAAATACCCAGAAACCGCAGCACTTGTTGCAGACATGACTGATGATGAGATCTTCGCGCTTAAGCGTGGTGGTCATGATTCATCTAAACTGTACGCGGCATTTAAAAATGCACAAGAAACCAATGGTCGTCCTACTGTTATCCTAGCGAAAACAGTAAAAGGTTACGGCATGGGTGAAGCGGCAGAAGGTAAGAATATCGCACACCAAGTTAAGAAGATGGACATGACTCACGTACTTCATTTACGTGACCGTCTAGGCCTACAAGATCTGCTAACTGACGAAGCGGTAAAAGAACTGCCATACTTAACGCTGGAAGAAGGCTCTAAAGAGCACGAATATCTACACGCTCGTCGTAAAGCACTAAAAGGTTACACGCCACAGCGTTTGCCTAAATTCACAGAAGAATTAGTGATTCCACAAGTTGATGAATTCAAGCCACTACTTGAAGAGCAGAAGCGTGATATTTCAACAACAATGGCATTTGTTCGTGCATTGAATGTTCTGCTTAAAGATAAAAACATTGGTAAAAACATTGTGCCAATCATTGCCGATGAAGCGCGTACATTTGGTATGGAAGGTCTATTCCGTCAAATCGGTATTTACAATCCACACGGTCAGAACTACACCCCTCAAGATCGCGATATCGTTTCTTACTATAAAGAAGCAACATCAGGTCAGGTACTACAAGAAGGTATCAATGAGCTAGGTGCTATGTCTTCATGGGTTGCGGCTGCAACATCATACAGTACTAACAACCTGCCAATGATTCCGTTCTACATCTATTACTCCATGTTTGGTTTCCAACGTGTAGGTGATATGGCGTGGATGGCGGGCGATCAACAAGCTCGTGGTTTCTTACTGGGTGCAACAGCTGGTCGTACAACGCTTAACGGTGAAGGTCTACAGCACGAAGATGGCCACTCGCACATCATGGCGGGTACGGTTCCTAACTGTATTTCTTACGATCCAACCTTCGCTTATGAAGTGGCGGTAATCATGCAAGACGGTATCCGTCGTATGTATGGTGATCAAGAGAACGTGTTCTACTACCTAACTCTGATGAACGAAAACTACGCAATGCCAGCAATGCCAGAAGGCGCTGAAGAAGGCATTCGTAAGGGTATTTACAAGCTAGAAACTTACACTGGTTCGAAAGGTAAAGTTCAGCTAATGAGCTCTGGTACTATCATGAACGAAGTGCGTAAAGCGGCTCAAATCTTAAGTGATGAGTACGGTATTGCTTCTGATGTTTACTCGGTAACGTCATTCAATGAAGTGACTCGTGATGGCCAAGCTTGTGAGCGTTACAACATGCTTCACCCTGAAGCGCAGGCACAAGTTCCTTATATTCAAACAGTAATGGGCAGCGAACCTGCAATCGCAGCAACGGATTACATGAAAAACTACGCCGAGCAAGTGCGTGCGTTTATCCCTGCTGAGTCTTTCAAAGTGCTTGGTACGGATGGTTTTGGTCGTTCAGACAGCCGCGAAAACTTACGTCGTCATTTCGAAGTAAACGCAGGTTATGTTGTGGTCGCAGCGTTAACTGAACTAGCGAAACGTGGCGAAGTTGAGAAATCTGTCATTGCGCAAGCAATTAAGAAATTCAACATCGATACTGAAAAAACAAACCCGCTATACGCTTAATTGAAGGTAGGAAAGAATAATGGCAATCGAAATTAATGTACCTGACATTGGTGCGGATGAGGTTGAAGTTACTGAAATTCTTGTCAGCGTTGGCGACAAGGTTGAAGAAGAACAGTCTCTTATTACTGTAGAAGGCGATAAGGCTTCTATGGAGGTTCCTGCCTCTCAAGCAGGTATTGTTAAAGAAATCAAAATCGCTGAAGGTGATAAAGTCTCTACTGGTTCATTGATCATGATCTTTGAAGCAGAAGGTGCAGCAGCGCCCGCAGCAGTTGAAGTAGCTCCTGCAGCAGCTTCTGTGGCAGCATCAGCAAGCGATCTTAAAGAAGTACATGTTCCAGATATTGGTGGTGATGAAGTAGAAGTCACTGAAATCATGGTCGCTATCGGCGATGCAATCGAAGAAGAACAATCTCTATTGACGGTTGAAGGCGACAAAGCTTCTATGGAAGTGCCAGCGCCATTCGCAGGTACGCTGAAAGAGATCAAAGTAGCAGCAGGCGATAAAGTAACGACTGGCTCTCTAATCATGGTATTTGAAGTTGCAGGCTCAGGCGTAGCTTCGGCTCCTGCTGCTGTTGCTGCACCAATGGCGGCAGCTCCTACCGCTTCTGCAGCGAAAGAAGTCAACGTTCCAGATATCGGTGGTGATGAAGTAGAAGTGACTGAAATCATGGTGGCCGTTGGCGATACCGTGGAAGAAGAGCAATCTCTAATCACGGTTGAAGGCGACAAAGCTTCAATGGAAGTGCCAGCACCGTTTGCCGGTGTAGTGAAAGAAATCAAGATTGCAACAGGCGATAAAGTATCGACTGGCTCGTTAATCATGGTCTTTGAAGTAGCAGGTGCAGCACCAGTTGCAGTTCCTGCTCAAGCAGCGACACCAGTAGCACCAAAAGCTGAAGTGACTAAACCAGCGACAGTAGCAACCGCTGAGTTTGAAGAGAACAATGAGTATTCTCATGCTTCTCCAGTTGTTCGTCGTCTTGCACGTGAATTTGGCGTTAATCTATCTAAGGTGAAAGGTTCTGGTCGTAAGAGCCGTATCCTAAAAGAAGATGTGCAAAATTATGTGAAAGAAGCGCTTAAGCGTCTTGAATCTGGTTCGGCAGCAGCGGCTTCTGGTAAAGGTGATGGTGCAGCACTTGGCCTCCTACCTTGGCCAAAAGTTGATTTCAGCAAGTTTGGTGAAACTGAAGTTCAGCCACTTTCTCGTATCAAGAAGATCTCGGGTGCTAACCTGCACCGTAACTGGGTGATGATCCCACACGTTACCCAATGGGATAACGCTGATATCACCGAGCTTGAGAATTTCCGTAAAGAGCAAAATGCGATTGAAGCGAAGAAAGATACAGGCATGAAGATCACGCCACTCGTATTCATCATGAAAGCTGTAGCGAAAGCTCTAGAAGCGTTCCCAGCATTTAACTCTTCACTTTCTGACGACGGCGAAAGCTTGATTCTGAAGAAATACGTAAACGTGGGGATTGCGGTTGATACGCCAAATGGTCTCGTTGTTCCTGTCTTCAAAGATGTGAACAAAAAAGGCATTTACGAGCTATCAGCTGAGCTTGCTGAAGTATCGAAGAAAGCACGTGCTGGTAAACTGACAGCGGCAGATATGCAAGGCGGTTGTTTCACTATCTCTAGCCTAGGTGGCATTGGTGGTACTGCATTTACGCCAATCGTCAATGCGCCAGAAGTGGGTATTCTTGGTGTGTCTAAATCAGAGATCAAGCCAGTGTGGAACGGTAAAGAGTTCGAACCACGCCTACAACTTCCACTCTCTCTATCATACGACCACCGTGTGATCGATGGTGCGGAAGGTGCACGCTTCATCACTTTCCTAAATGGTGCATTATCAGACATTCGTCGTCTGGTTTTGTAAGCCAAGTTTAGTTAATGATAGGGCGGCGATTAAGCCGCCCTCGTTAACACGAATAACAAGACAATTGGATTACGAATGCTTTTTCCTAATCGAATTGTCGTCTAGCTCACAGGCTAAATGGATTTACTTTTCACACCATTAACATCTCTGTAAACTGTTGCGGTCTGAAAAATATCTCGTTTTAAGTAATTCGTTTTTAATAACAAAACAAATAGATAGAACACCCACTCAGCCTGTTAGGGATAATGACTACAAGAGGTCAAAATGAGCAAAGAAATCAAAGCCCAAGTGGTAGTGCTTGGTGCCGGTCCTGCTGGTTACTCCGCTGCATTCCGCTGTGCAGACTTAGGTCTTGAAACAGTACTTATTGAACGTTACAGCACCCTTGGCGGTGTGTGTTTGAACGTGGGTTGTATCCCATCTAAAGCACTACTTCACGTAGCGAAAGTTATTGAAGAAGCGAAAGCGCTTGCTGAGCACGGTATCGTATTTGGTGAACCACAAACTGACATCGACAAAATTCGTCTTTGGAAAGAAAAAGTGATCAACCAATTGACAGGCGGTCTTGGCGGTATGGCTAAGATGCGTAAAGTCACCGTTGTTAACGGTTTTGGTAAATTTACTGGCCCTAATGCTATCGAAGTTGAAGGTGAAGACGGCAAAACCGTGGTTAACTTCGATAACGCTATCGTTGCTGCGGGTTCTCGCCCAATTAAACTACCATTCATTCCTCATGAAGACCCACGTATTTGGGATTCAACTGATGCACTTGAACTGAAAGAAGTTCCTGGAAAGCTGTTGATCATGGGTGGTGGTATTATCGGTTTGGAAATGGCGACGGTTTACCACTCGCTTGGTTCTAAGATTGATGTGGTTGAAATGTTTGACCAACTTATCCCAGCGGCGGATAAAGACATGGTTAAAGTTTACACCAAACGTATCAAAGACAAATTTAACCTGATGCTTGAAACGAAAGTGACGGCTGTTGAAGCGAAAGAAGATGGTATCTACGTTTCAATGGAAGGCAAAAAAGCACCAGCGGAAGCTGAGCGTTATGATGCAGTCCTTGTTGCTATCGGCCGTGTACCAAATGGTAAGCTGATGGATGCTGAAAAAGCAGGTATTGAAGTGGATGAGCGTGGCTTTATCAATGTGGATAAGCAAATGCGCACGAATGTTCCTCATATCTTCGCTATCGGTGATATTGTTGGTCAACCAATGTTGGCTCACAAAGGTGTGCATGAAGGTCACGTAGCGGCAGAAGTTATTTCAGGTAAGAAACACTACTTTGACCCTAAAGTTATCCCTTCAATTGCGTATACTGAGCCAGAAGTCGCTTGGGTTGGTAAAACTGAAAAAGAAGCGAAAGCAGAAGGCATTAGCTACGAAGTAGCGACATTCCCTTGGGCAGCTTCTGGTCGTGCAATCGCTTCTGATTGTGCAGACGGTATGACCAAGCTTATTTTTGATAAAGAGACTCATCGCGTTATTGGTGGTGCTATCGTTGGTACTAACGGTGGTGAGCTGCTGGGTGAGATTGGTCTTGCTATTGAGATGGGTTGTGATGCAGAAGATATCGCATTGACGATTCATGCTCACCCAACGCTACACGAGTCTGTTGGTCTTGCGGCTGAAGTGTTTGAAGGTACGATTACTGACCTTCCAAACGCGAAAGCGAAAAAGAAAAAGTAATGACCTAATCGTCAGATAAAGAAAAACCGCTGAAGTCAGCGGTTTTTTTATGCTACTTATTAATTAATAAGCCATTAGTGATCTTTTTTGTAGATACATAACATATCTAGGTAGCTTTTCACTAGCATGCGCATGCTTTCTTCATTCGGTAGGCGATTGGCCTGAATAAAGAGCGAGTAGCAGATACCGTGGAAAAGTGTCGCCAGATCTTCAGGATCATGTTCGTTGCATACTTCACCACGTTCTATAGCCTTAATAAACATATTCTTGACTAGTAATTGATTGGTGCGGTTTGTAGAAACAAACAGTGGCCAAACTTCTTCACGTGTTGAAGCACTCCACTCAAACCACACTTTTAGCCAGTGGCAGTCATTAACCACAAGGCTAACCATGGCGGTAGTAATGCTGGTTAAGTTCTCTTTTGCGTGCAGATCAAGGTCGATATTATCAGCGAGGAAGTTAGAAAATTGACATACAACGTGCGTTAATACGTCATCCACTAAATCTTCGCGAGTTGGGAAGTAATTAAACACCGTTGCAACAGAAACTTGTGCAATTTCAGCGATATCAGCATGACCACCACGACCAATACCTCGTTTTGCAAACACTTCAAGAGCGATTTCCATCAATTGAAGTTTACGCTTTTGTGGTGATAAGCGCGTTCTGGGGCGTTTCTCTATAGATGTATCCATAATTTTTAATCCTTACCATTTGACGTTTTGTATTGAGCTTTTTGCTCTAATGATTATTTTATTAATTGCTTTGAAAGCTCCATGAGTGTACTGCTGCATATCATATAGGTCAAATAATATGAGCCTATTTTTTGTCCAATTTTGTTAAATATAATTGAACAAATGATTTTATTGTTTTAATTGAAATTAATGATGATATGAACAAGGTAAGTCTCATTTAACTATCTCGCGCAGCGATGGTATTATATGTACCAAGCTAGTTACGCGATGCCATCATTACGTAAACAGTGATCGTAAGCGTGTCGCATTACCTAAAAAGAGAACAGTATGAAGCATACAGTTGAAGTGATGATTTCTGAGGAAGTTGTTCAGGAACGAATTCGTGAATTAGGCAAACAGATCACCGAATATTATCAAGGTAGTGAAGATCTGGTCATGGTTGGCTTGCTACGTGGTTCCTTTGTATTTATGGCAGACCTTGCTCGTAACATTAATTTGGTTCACCAAGTCGATTTTATGACGGCATCTAGCTATGGCAATACAATGGAAAGCTCACGTGATGTTCGCATCTTAAAAGACCTGGATGATGACATTAAAGGCAAAGATGTACTGTTGGTTGAAGATATTATCGATACGGGTAATACTTTGAACAAAGTAAAGGAAATCCTTTCGCTGCGTGAACCTAAGTCGATTCACATTTGTACTTTGCTTGATAAGCCTTCACGCCGTGAAGTACCTGTAGATGTTCAATGGATTGGTTTCGAAATTCCTGATGAGTTTGTGGTGGGTGTCGGTATCGATTACGCACAAAAATATCGCCATTTGCCGTTTATTGGCAAAGTTGTGCCACAAGAGTAACTTGGCGAAAGATATGATACCAATTGTAGTAAATAACTGTTCATCCTAGCTGGTTAAAATGCTCGATAACTGCGTTAGAATTTTGATTGTAGAATAACTACTTATCGAAAAATTCCGCCTTGTTTTCAAGCCTTTTCCCTCCGCTATTTCTGATCACTTATTTACTGTGATTGGTATGATAAAGAGCCCACTATTGAGTGGGCTCTTGGTATTCTAGCGACACAACAGCTCGTGATTGGGGTTTAGGATTTTTTCCATCGCTTTTTGATAGGTGTCATTCACCCGTTCGCGTGAGTTGCAACGCACGCCAAGATATTCTAAGCGTCCATCTTCAATACCGTACACCACGCCGTGCAGTTCTACATCTTGACCGCGCTCCCACGCATTTTGTAGGACCGTGGAGTTACCCAAGTTATACACTTGTTCAGCAACATTGATTTCACAAAGCTTGTCGGCTTTATTTTGTTCGGGTATAGCATCTAAATAGGTGCGATGTTTCAGGTATAAGTCACGAACATGCAACAACCAGTTGTTGATCAAACCTAGTTGTGGATTATCAATCGCTGCATTCACACCACCACAGTCATAGTGTCCGCAGATAATGATGTGTTTTACTTTCAATACATCAACCGCATATTGCACCACAGAAAGACAATTCAAGTCGGTATGAATTACCTGGTTTGCGACGTTGCGATGCACAAACAGTTCACCCGAATAAAGCCCAGTTAAACGTTCCGCAGGTACGCGACTGTCAGAGCAACCAATCCAGAGAAAATCAGGGTCTTGCCCTTGAGCTAGCTTTGCAAAGTACTCAGGACGTTCTGCTTTAATCGATTCAGACCAACGCGAGTTATTTTCAAAAAGCTGTTTAAGTTCTGGCATCTCACTTCCCTTAAAATAGACCAAATTGCATCAATAGTAATGCTCAAGAATAAATCTGACTATACACAATGTTACAATTTCATTCTCTTATAAAATGAAGAAAAAGACACTCATCTGACGAGTTCTTGCATGAAAAATCATGAACTTAGCTAGTTTTCATTTGCTGAGTCAATATTAGCTCAAATTATCGTTAATTAACGGTTAATAATTGTGATTAACATTTGCTACAGTGATGTGATTTTGATTTTGATTTTGATTTTGTACAAGGAGTGCATAAGTGTTTGAACGTCGTTTTGCCAATATTGATTTGAAAGGTGATTTGTTTGGTGGAGTGACAACGGCCATTATATCATTGCCTTTGGCGTTAGCTTTTGGTGTTGCTTCGGGCGCTGGTGCGGAAGCTGGGCTTTGGGGCGCGATCATGGTCGGGTTATTTGCTGCTTTATTTGGCGGCTCATCAACCTTGATATCAGAGCCTACCGGACCGATGACGGTCATTATGACTGCGGTCTTAACCAGCATGGTTGCTAGCTATCCAGAAACTGGACTAGCTATGACCTTTACTGTTGTGATGATGGCGGGGGCATTTCAGATATTGCTTGGAACCCTAAAGCTTGGAAAATACATTACATTAATGCCATACAGTGTGATATCTGGCTTCATGTCGGGTATTGGTGTCATCCTCATTATTTTGCAACTTTCACCACTGCTTGGCCAGGCAGCCCCTGCGGGGGGGGTGATGGGAACATTATCTGCATTGCCAGACATCATCAGCAACATGAAGTTTAATGAACTGTTTTTGGGTTTGCTCACTCTTGGTATTCTATTCTTCTTGCCCAATAAATACCGAAAATACGTTCCCGCACAACTGGTTGCTTTAGTGGCAGTGACGTTAATTTCTGTATTGCTATTTAACACTGAAGATATTCGACGTATTGGCGTGATACCGGCTGGTTTGCCTTCACTGGTGATCCCTACTTTTAATGCTGAAATCTTCACAACCATGGTTATTGATGCGTTAGTGCTAGGCACACTAGGTTGTATTGATACCTTACTGACCGCGGTGATTGGTGACTCTTTAACACGTAAAGAGCATGACTCAGATAAGGAGTTAAGAGGGCAAGGGCTTGCCAATATGATTTCAGGGTTATTTGGTGCGTTACCGGGCGCAGGGGCAACGATGGGGACGGTGACTAACATTCAAGTGGGAGCGCGCTCACCTTTATCAGGAGTTGCTCGTGCTGTGGTGCTAGCGTTAGTTGTGTTAGTGGCTGGTGGTTTAACCGAACCTATCCCGATGGCGGTTTTAGCGGGTATTGCTGTCTATGTCGGGTTCAACATTCTCGATTGGAGTTTCATTCAACGCGCGCATAAAGTTAGTGTGCAAGGCATGGCTATTATGTATGGCGTTATGCTGCTGACGGTATTTGTTGATTTGATTGTGGCGGTTGGCTTAGGCGTATTTATCTCTAACATCTTAATCATTGAACGTTTGAGCCGCGAGCAAGCGCGTCAGGTTAAAGCGATCAGTGATGCTGATGAGAACGATGTGCCCTTGACTGACAGCGAGCGCTCTTTGCTTGAGAAAGCCAATGGCAAAGTGCTGTTCTTTTATCTCTCCGGCCCAATGATCTTTAGTGTTTCTAAAGCGATATCTCGCCAGCATAACCACATTAGCGACTATGAAGCGATGATCCTTGACCTTACCGATGTGCCGATGATTGATGTGACGGTTGGCTTAGCGTTAGAAAATGCGATCAGAGATGCGCTAGATGCGAAATGTGTGGTTTATCTGTTGTGTCCGAATATACAAACCAAACAACAGCTAGAGAAGTTCCACATCTTAGATTTAGTGCCGAGTGAGCAGACTTACTCTTTCCGTTATGAAGCGTTAAATGCGGCTGTAAGTCATGTAACCCAATCTAACTAGTTTGGGGTGATAACCTTAAGAGCGCAGATCACTTGGTCTGCGCTTTTTATTTCATTAATTTCTAATGTTGGGTTGAAAAATGGTGGGTTAAGTGGCACATCTAACAAGTTAAAGTCACAAAGAGTGATCATTGAATGTACGCATTAGAAATAGAACAACTACGCAAAACCTACACAGGTGGTTTCGAGGCCCTAAAAGGGGTGAGCTTGCAGGTAAGAAAGGGTGATTTTTACGCACTGCTTGGACCTAATGGGGCTGGAAAATCGACAACTATCGGTATTATTTCATCCTTGGTCAATAAGACTTCCGGTAACGTAAAGGTTTTTGGCTACGATATTGATAAAGATCTGGAACTTGCTAAGCAAAATATTGGCTTAGTTCCTCAAGAATTCAATTTCAACCAATTTGAGAGCGTTGAGCAGATTGTAATGCAGCAGGCTGGTTATTACGGTGTTGCTAAATCGCTAGCGAAAGAAAGAGCGGAAAAGTATTTATCTAAGCTCGATCTGTGGGAAAAACGTAAAGAACGTGCACGAAATCTTTCTGGTGGTATGAAACGCCGCTTAATGATTGCTCGCGCTTTGATGCATGAACCCAAACTGCTCATTTTAGATGAACCGACGGCTGGTGTGGATATTGAGTTGCGTCGTTCAATGTGGGAATTTCTTAAAGAGATCAATGCACAAGGCATTACCATTATTTTGACCACGCACTATTTAGAAGAGGCTGAAATGCTGTGCCGCAACATCGGCATTATCAACCGTGGTGAGTTAATCGAAAATACCTCAATGAAAGATCTGCTCGCGAAACTGCAGTTTGAGACCTTTATTTTGGATTTGGCTGACGATTCACCGTTGCCTCAGTTAGCTGGCGTTGTTTCACAAACCATGGTTAACGGTTCGTTAGAAATCGAGTTAGAGAAAACCAGAGGGTTGAATTCAGTGTTCGAGCAATTAACGCAGCAAGGCGTGACAGTATTGTCAATGCGCAATAAAGCTAACCGCTTGGAAGAGCTGTTTGTCAGTATTGTGCAACAGCAGAGTCGAGGTCAGTAATTATGTATCGTTTGTATTGGACAGCTTTTTGTAGCTTGTTGAGCAAGGAAATAAACCGCTTTACGCGAATTTGGGTGCAGACCTTAGTGCCACCAGCTATTACCATGACGCTTTATTTCATCATTTTTGGTAACTTGATTGGCTCGCGAATTGGTCAAATGAATGGTTTTAGCTACATGGAATATATTGTGCCGGGCTTAATCATGATGTCGGTGATCACAAACTCTTATTCCAATGTTGCTTCTTCTTTCTTTAGCGCGAAATTTCAAAAAAATATTGAAGAGTTACTGGTTGCCCCCGTTCCCAATTACGTGATTATTGCAGGGTTCGTTATGGGGGGCGTAGTGCGAGGTTTATTAGTCGGAGCCATCGTGACTTTTGTTTCGTTGTTTTTTGTTGATCTACAAGTGGATCATTGGGGCATTATTGTTGCGACGGTATTTCTCACGTCAGTAGTGTTTGCTTTAGGCGGCATGATTAACGCGGTGTTTGCTAAGACATTTGACGATATTTCGATTATTCCGACTTTTATACTCACGCCATTAACTTATTTAGGTGGAGTCTTTTATTCGATAAGCCTACTGCCGGATTTTTGGCAAGGAGTATCGAAAATCAACCCAATAGTTTATATGGTTAATGCGTTTCGCTATGGTTTTCTTGGGGTTTCTGATGTGGGTATCGTGACTTCCTTTAGCGTACTGGGGGTTTTTGTGGTCGCGTTGTATGCGGTCGCTCACTATCTTGTATCACGTGGTATTGGTCTGAGAAGCTAGTACCAATCGTAGTCAATAATTGCTAATAAAAAGGTCGACGCAATGTCGACCTTTTTTTAATTCAGCAGGTTGGAGATTATTCTTCTTCAGGATCGGCTTTGCTTTCTACATTGAAATCTACGATTTGGTTATCAATCAAACGGGCTTGGCCTAAAAAAGCTGAAACTAAAATCACTGCTTGAGTTGTCTCGGCTGAGATAACTTGCAGAGTTTTAGCGTCGCGAATGAATATCTCATCCGGTTGTAAGCCTGCAGCGCGCAGTTGATCACTCGCATCTTCAATGATCGATGCATAGTCATCACGTCCACCACGCATTGCACTGCTGATCCAACGCATAGTGCGTGCTAGCACTGGAGCGCGTTGGCGTTGATCGAGTGTAAGCAGGCCATTGCGTGAGCTCATGGCTAACCCGTCCATTTCGCGCACGGTTGGAACACCAATAATTTCAATATCCATACATAGGTCATTAACCATCTGACGAATAATGGCCAATTGTTGGAAATCTTTTTCCCCAAAACAAGCGACATTAGGTTGAACAATATTGAATAGTTTAGCGACAATGGTTGCTACACCACGAAAATGTCCTGGTCTTGAAGCGCCTTCGAGCATATGCGATAGCCCTGGTACTTCAATAAAGGTTTGTTTGTCTAAACCTTGTGGATATATAACTTCTGGGGTTGGAGTAAAGACAAAATCAACGCCTTCCGCGTTAAGTTTACTTAAGTCTTCATCTAATGTTCTTGGGTAGTTGTTTAAGTCATCTGCACGATCAAATTGCATTGGATTGACAAAAATACTGACCACGACCACATTTCCCTCTTCACGAGCTTTACGCACTAGGGTCAAGTGGCCTTCATGTAAGTTGCCCATGGTTGGTACAAAAGCGACTCGGCGACCATCACGCTTATACTGTTTGATCTGCTCGCGAAGAGCTGAAATGTCAGCAAAAGTTTGCATGAATATCTCCTTTAGGCAATGGTATGAGCATCATCAGGGAAGGCTGCACTTTCTACATCTTGGATGTATTGTGCAACGGCTTTACGCATATCACCTGTTTCAGCAAGGAAGTTTTTCGAGAATTTTGGCATGTAATTCGCCGAAATTCCAAACATATCGTGCATTACTAAAATTTGACCATCTGTTACATTACCTGCACCAATACCAATTACTGGTACCTCTAGGACTTCAGTAATGCGCGCGGCAAGGCTAGCAGGAACACATTCTAGTAATACAATTTGAGCGCCGGCATCTTGTAGTGCTAATGCATCTTTTACCATGCGATCGGCTTTTTCTTGATCTCGGCCTTGTACTTTATAACCGCCAAAAATATTGACTGATTGAGGGGTTAAACCCAAGTGAGCACAAACTGGAACCGCACGCTCTGTCAGCATTTTTACGGTATCCACTAACCAGTCGCCACCTTCAATTTTCACCATGTTTGCACCAGCTTGCATGATTTTGGCTGCATTTTCGCATGCTTGCTCTGGTGTGGCGTAGCTCATGAAAGGCATGTCGGCCATCAGTAAGCAGTTTGGGCTGCCTGCACGCACACTGCGAGTGTGGTAGGCGATCTCATCGACCGTGACGGGCAGAGTATCAGTTTTACCTTGCAGTACCATCCCTAACGAGTCACCGACGAGTAAAACTGGCATTTCTTGGCTTTCAAAAAGTTGTGCAAAACTGGCGTCATAAGCCGTCACTGACGCAAATTTACGACCTTGTTGTTTCCATTGAACTAGGTCGTTGATCGTAATTTTTTTCATTTGATGTCCTTACTAGGCGTTGGCGACTGCCAAATACTGAGCCCATTACGATCGACTTGGTTTAAAAGTTCGTTGAGCTCAGCCCCATCAGGGAGTTGTATATTTGGTGCGATTTCAGCGAGCGGATAAAGTACGAATTCTCGTACTTTCATTCCATAATGAGGAATGGTTAGACGCTCGGAATCGATCACCTCATTGCCGTAAAGAAGAATATCTAAGTCGAGAGTTCTTGGCCCCCAACGTTCATCTTTACGGACGCGCCCCTGTTCCAACTCGATACGTTGTGTGCAATCAAGCAGTTCAAGTGGCGTTAATTCAGTTTGGACTTTAACTACAGCATTGATGTAATCGGGTTGATTTTGCGGCCCCATTGGCGTGCTGCTGTAAAGTTCAGATGTTGCAATAAATTCAGACTTCGGTAGACATTTCAGAGCATCAATCGCTTGTTTTGCTTGTGTGACGGGATTGCCTAAATTGCTACCAACCGCAATATAAACCTCGATCATGATTCAGGCTTACTCTTCTTAGTATTGCGTGGGCTTTTGCGGCGACGGAAGCTAGGTTTACTGGTACTGCCACCTAAATCGTTTGTCATCGCTTGGCGCATATCACGACCCGCGCTTTCAAAAGTTGCCCACCAATCAGCTAGTTTTTTCGTTTCTCCGCCTTCAATTTCACTACGCATTTGTAGGAAATCAAACCCTGCTCGGAACTTATTGAGTTCCATTAAGCGGAAAGCACGCTTGCCATTGCGACGAGGTAGTCGTAGCTGAAGCTGCCAAATCTCGCGGATAGTTGCCGTATGACGGCGAGGTATGGCCAGTGTTTTGACCACTTGATCAAGAATCAAATTGCTCGCTTCCATTACCGCATCGTAATAAGCAAAATTACGTTGTTCCATTAACTCTTCGGCCAGATGCACGGTTGGATACCAGAAAATAGCCGCGAACATAAAGGCTGGATTAATGCGTTTACCTTCTTCAATGCGTAGGTCGGTAGAGTCCAAGACGAGATCAAGCATTTGCTCTGTCTGTGAGTCGTATTCCGGTGTGAAATTTTGAGCAATTACTGGAAACAACTGTTGGAACAAGTTGTACTCACGCATTAAGTGATAAGTCTCTAAACCATGACCCGTTTGCAGCATTTTGAGTGATTCTTCGTACAGACGTGCTGCCGGAATATCTCTCAGTAAGGGGGCAAGGTGTTCGATTGGATCGGCGGTATCTTCTTCAATATCAAAGTCGAGCTTGGTCGCAAAGCGTATAGCACGCAACATGCGAACTGGATCTTCGCGATAGCGAGTCTCAGGGTCACCAATTAAACGAATCAGTTTATCTTCTAAGTCATCAACGCCGCCAGCATAATCATGAATACTGTAATCTGCGATACTGTAGTACATGGCGTTGATGGTGAAATCACGACGCTCGGCATCTTCATCAATCGTACCGTAGACGTTATCACGTAAAAGCATACCTGCTTCCGATTGTGCGGAAACATTTTGCGTCGGCTCTTGATGATGGCCGCGAAAGGTTGCTACTTCGATAATATCTCGGCCAAACATAATATGCGCTAAACGGAAGCGACGACCTATTAATCGGCAGTTACGAAACAGATGGCGAATTTGCTCTGGCGTTGCATTGGTGGCGATATCAAAATCTTTTGGTGTTTCACCAAGCAGTAAATCACGTACTCCGCCACCGACTAGGTACGCGTCAAAACCTGCGCCATGAAGTCGGTATAGCACCTTTAGCGCATTATCGCTGATTTGCTTGCGCGAAATATTGTGCTCTTGACGAGTGATAATATTTAGAGCTAAGTCTTGGTAAACGCGGTTTTCGCGTGGTGTATAGTCGTTTTTATTCATGTGCATCTGGCAATGATTGGTTTGGCCAACCTTGCTTTTTAAAGTAAAAGTGCCCGATAGGGACGATTTTGCGGCTAATAATAGCGTAAGGATAGCCTTTTGAGAATCACGGTGTGATCTCGATCTCCCGAGGGAGTTGTTCAATATGCCAATTTTGGCAGCCCCATTGGATGATTTCTTCGATTGAGGCGTCGCTAATCTCTTGTTTTATATCGAACCCTAAGAATCGCATTGCATTAAGTAATGTGGGTTTGGGATTCAGAATATCAATCGCCATGGCATGATTTTGTTTCGATAATTTATTACCGCTTCCGTCCATGGCTAATGGAAGATGTAGATAGCTTACCGGAGTTTTATGTAAGCAATGATACAGGCTGATTTGTCGCCCCGTTGGCTCAATTAAATCCGCGCCGCGTACCACTTCTGTTACTCCTTGATCGATATCATCAAGGACAACGGCTAGATTATAAGCGAATAAACCGTCTCGTCGCTTAATAATGAAGTCTTCTTCTGCCAATGCCTTAGGAATGTGAATTTCGCCATGTTTTTGATCGAAAAATGATTCTATCGGCATGTCGACGCGCAATCTTACCGAGCAATCGCTAGCGAATGAAAGCTTTTTATGACGGCAGGAGCCTAAATAGAAGCCACCTGCTTGTTTAATTTGCTTACGTGTACATTGACAGTAATAGGCTTGTCCAGTCGTTAACCAGAGATCAATTTGGCTTTGATATAACGCATGGCGTTGGCTTTGGTAGACGACTTCACCATCCCAGAGCAGTCCATAAGCTTCAATGGCTTGCAATATTAATGAGGCTGCACCGGGCATTTCTCTTGGTGGATCCAGATCTTCAATACGAACCAGCCATTGGCCGTGTTGGGATTTTGCTTGAAAATAGCTACCTAGCGCTGCGATCAGCGAGCCAAAATGCAGTGGACCAGAAGGTGAAGGGGCAAATCGTCCAATATAGTTCATCGCGATTCATCCAAGTGGGAAGGGAATAAAACAAAAAGGGAGCTTAAGCTCCCTTTATTAACATTGCTAGGATTAACCTTGCATCTGTTTTTCTTTAAGCTCTGCAAGCGTTTTACAGTCAATGCAAAGGTCTGCAGTTGGGCGAGCTTCTAGGCGACGTACGCCAATTTCAACGCCACAAGACTCACAGAAGCCGTAGTCATCTTCTTCAATCTTGCTCAGTGTTTTTTCAATTTTCTTGATCAAACGACGTTCGCGGTCACGGTTACGTAGCTCTAAACTGAACTCTTCTTCTTGAGAAGCGCGATCAACAGGATCTGGAAAGTTTGCCGCTTCATCTTTCATGTGGTTAACCGTGCGTTCAACTTCGTCACGAAGTTGGCTACGCCAAGCGCCTAAAATTTTTGTAAAGTGAGCCATCTGCTCAGGTGACATATACTCTTCACCTGGTTTTTCCTGGTACGGCTCAACACCTGCAATGGCTAGGATGCCTATCGCTTTTTTCTTCTCTGGCATACAGCGTCTCCTACTAACACCTAGTCAACTGCGTGAGCAGCTAATTTGAGGCGGGTATCTATAGCAAAAAGAAGTATGGTAGGCAAATACTGAATCGTAAACTTGTTGTCAATATGAAGACGCCATCAACTTTTTATGATGAATAGGCGAATTCTACAGCTTTAACCAGTTTGATTTCATTTTCAGAAAGTACAGCCTTGTAGCACAGTACTTCCACCCCTTCTTTTTGCGCCTGTTTAAGTAATTGTGAATAGTTCGCGTCTATATGGTGCGCTGGCGACACTTTTTCAATCCCTGAATGTAAAACAGTGAATAAAAGTACGGCTCTACTTCCATTTTTAGCCATTTCGGTTAGTTCGCGTAAATGCTTTTGTCCGCGCGTTGTGATCGCATCAGGAAAATAACCTTGTCCAGGGTTGTACACAGCGGTCTCTGTCGTAGAGTGGGATTCATCTAATAAGGTGACACTCTTCACTTCTATATAGCATTTTGGTTTGGATTCTGATTTGAGCAAGATATCAATTCGACTATTTTCTTGGCCGTATTTCACTTCTGTTTGTAATTGATCGTAGCCTACCAGCTCTTTAATCACGCCATTTTCAATCGCTTCAACGGCTAATTGATTAGCGCGAGCAGTATTAACGCAAATGTGATCTCCTTGTGTGGTTTCGCTGATTTCCCAACTGTGGGGGTATTTGCGTTTTGGGTTATCGGAAGTGGAAAACCACACACGATTACCTGTATCAGCACAACCGGTCATGGCACCGGTATTGGCGCAATGAATTGTACGTGTTGTGCCGTCATCCATTGTGATATCAGCCAGAAAGCGTTTATAGCGCTGAATCAAGACCGCGGATTGAAGTGGAGGATTGAACTGCATTTATCTACTGTTTTTATGTACAATGTTACCGCCATTTAAACACAAGGATTGCACATTGTCACAATTGCCCATTCAAGCTGTGATGCCCAAGCTACTGGTCGGGATACAACGCTCCCCTCAGTTAATTGTTAAAGCGACGCCGGGGGCGGGTAAATCGACTTATTTTCCTTTGCAATTGATAAAGTCGGGCATCTTAACTGGCAAGATCATTATGCTCGAACCTCGACGTTTAGCTGCTCGCAACATTGCAAGCTACATTGCTCTGCAGTTAGGTGAGCGTGTCGGGCAAACTGTTGGCTATCGAGTGCGTGGTGATAGCAAAGTCAGTGCTTGTACTCAGCTCGAAGTTGTGACTGAAGGTATTATGACGCGGATGATTCAAGCTGATCCGGAACTTTCAGGTGTGCAGTTGCTGATTTTCGATGAATTTCATGAACGTAGTATTCATGCTGATACCGCTTTAGCATTGAGTTTGGAGGTGCAGTCGGCTTTACGCGATGACTTAAAGTTGGTAGTGATGTCTGCAACGTTAGATCAGCACACCTTACAGTCATTATTGCCGCTGGCCGAATACGTTGAATCAGATGGTCGCTCATACCCGGTTGATATTCGTTACGCACCATTAAAAGCGAATCAGTACCTGATTCCAACCTTGGGTAAACATATTGACTCATTGATGCGTTCTGAAAGTGGTTCATTGCTGGCTTTTTTGCCGGGTGTTTCCGCTATTAAACAGTTAGAACAACAATTGTCTAACCTTGCTGATGATATTGACGTTTGCCCTTTGTATGGGCAGTTGAGTAGTGAAATGCAGCAACAGGCGATTACACCCGCGAAAGTAGGGCGACGTAAAGTAGTATTGGCGACCAATATTGCCGAGACTTCTTTGACGATTGAAGGTATTCGTATCGTGGTCGATTCAGGGCTTGAGCGTGTCGCCAAGTTTGACTTAAAAACTGGTATCACTCGTTTAGAACAAGTGAAAATTGCCCAATCATCGGCCGACCAGCGTGCTGGTCGTGCTGGTCGTTTAGAGCCTGGAATCGCTTTACGTCTGTATAGTGAAGCTCAATATAAACAGCAGCCTCAAGTTTCATCCCCTGAAATTTTACACACAGATTTAGCGCCACTGGCGATGGAGTTAGCCCAGTGGGGCGTGGCTTCAGTCAATGAATTGCCGTGGTTGGATGTGCCACCACAACCAGCTATGCAACAAGCATGGCAACTGCTTAATGCGCTTAACTTAATGGACAGCAAGCAGCAGCTTTCTGCATTGGGTCAAGAGGCTCAATATCTAGGCGTTGAACCTCGACTCGCCAGTATGTTACTAAAAGCGAAAGCGCATAGCGACGCGATGCTCAATAGTGCATTGGCAGTCGCTGCGTTGCTTGAAGAGCCGGAGCGTCATGTCTT
Organism: Vibrio sp. S12_S33; assembly: GCF_963889785.1. Classification (NCBI taxonomy): domain Bacteria; kingdom Pseudomonadati; phylum Pseudomonadota; class Gammaproteobacteria; order Vibrionales; family Vibrionaceae; genus Vibrio; species Vibrio sp. S12_S33. The sequence continues at coordinate 50,729 of NZ_CAWPQZ010000002.1, forward strand.
AGATGTCCAACATAGCTTATTTCGCTGGCAGCAAGGTAAGCACAATAAAGCTCAAGCCATGCACAAACGTGCCATGAGTTTGGCCAACAAATTAGGGACTACATTCGCTCTTACCTCAGTCGATGAATCACTGGTTGCCATAGTGCTAAGCCTTGCGTTTCCTGATCGTATTGCAGCGCTACGCGATAGTCGCCAAGCTGGGCAATTTTTATTGGCGAATGGTCATGGTGCTCAAGTGTGTGAAGAAGAGCGATTAGCTAATGCTCCCTATTTGGTTGCGGTGGATTTAATGCGCACTAGCGTTGGTGCGAGTCAGATCTTTAGCGCTGCAGAGTTGGATATGCATGCTTTGCAATCTCACTTTCCAGAGTTATTTCATAGCGATGAATTTGTGAATTGGGATGAAAAATCGGGTCGCTTAAGCGCTGAAAAGCAGTTGCGTTGCGGTAAGTTAATTATTGAACGCCAAGCGTTACCAGAGCCGGCTCAAGATAAAATCACGCAAGCTTTACTTAATTATGTTCGTCGTAAGGGGCTATCGGTATTACAGTGGAGCGATGATGCGCAAGTATTACTCATCCGTATTAGGTGTGCCGTACAATGGTTACCCGAAGAGGACTGGCCTGCCTGTGATGATGACAGCTTACTTGAGCAGTTGGAAGTTTGGTTAGCCCCGTACCTCAATGGCATTAAATCGGCTAAAGGACTGAGCCAAATCTCGGTTGAGGATGCTTTAGATGCTTACTTAGGATGGCCATTAAATAACTATTTGGCTCAATGGTTACCGACTCACCATACTTTGCCTACCGGTAATCGAGCGCCAATTCGTTATCAGCAACATGGTGAGCCAATGCTCTCCGCGAGGATGCAAGAAGTATTTGGTGAGCACGATTCACCTTGCATCGCGAAAGGGCGTAAAAAATTGGTGATGGAGTTACTTTCTCCAGCTCAACGCCCGTTACAAGTGACTCAAGATCTGGCGGCTTTCTGGGCGGGTGCGTACAAAGAAGTACAAAAAGAGATGAAAGGGCGTTATCCCAAGCATGTATGGCCAGATGATCCCGCCACTCATATCGCCACGACAAAAACTAAACGACAGTTAACGAAATGACAACCAATAATAAAAAGCCAGCAGTGAAGAAAACGACAAAGAAAGCAAGTACTCCACGTCGAGCACCACAACGTAAAACCAAAGCTAAAAAAACGCCGTCTCAACACAAAAACTGGCTAAAAATAGTGTGGGGAATCAGTTGGAAGTTAGGTGTGGCATTAGCCGCAGTACTGCTATTTGTTGGTATTTACCTTGATACGTTAGTCAAACAGCGTTTTGAAGGGCAATTATTTGATCTTCCAACGGTGGTGTATGCCCGTATTTTAAACCTTGAACCTGGTGATGGCACCACTATCCAAGAACTGCGCAATGAATTGGATGTGCTTAATTATCGCAAGGTAAGTCAACCGCGTTATGCGGGTGAGTATTCTTCTTCTTCCACTAAAATCGAAATTATTCGCCGTCCTTTTGAGTTTGCTGATGGTCCGGAGGCTGACCGCCATGCCATGTTGTATTTTGATGAGAATGGATTATCGCGAATCCAATCCTTAGAGCAGAAAGGGGATTTAGGCTATTTGCGTATTGAACCTAAAATGTTGGGGATGTTAGAAAAAGGCAACGATGAACAGCGCCTTTTTTTACGTCGAGAGCAATTTCCAGAAGTGATGGTTGATGCTTTATTGGCCACTGAAGATCGCTATTTTTATCAACATGACGGTGTTTCTCCTTTTGCCATTATTCGAGCTCTGGTCGCTAATATTAAAGCGGGACGAACGGTGCAAGGTGGTAGTACCTTGACCCAGCAATTGGCCAAGAATATTTTTCTGTCTAGCGACAGAACGCTATGGCGTAAATTAAGAGAAGCGTATATCGCGCTTATTCTTGATCACCGTTATAGCAAAGATCGCATTTTAGAAGCCTATTTGAATGAAGTGTATTTAGGTCAAAGTGGTGGTGAAGCGATTCATGGTTTTGGTTTAGCCTCGCGTCTTTATTTCGGTCAGCCTTTACAGGAATTGCGCATTGATCAGCTTGCTTTATTGGTTGGTATGGTCAAAGGTCCCTCCTATTACAACCCAGCCCGTTACCCAGATCGAGCCAAAGAGCGCCGAGATTTGGTTCTCAAGCTGATGATGCAGCAAAATATTTTGACAGCTAACCAGTTTGAACAAGCGGCCAGTCGGCCTTTAGATGTGCAGAAAACTCCGCATATTGCGAGTCGCCAACCTGCCTATTTTCAACAATTGAGTATCGAGTTGAAAGAGAAGGTTGGTGATGCTTTTAAATCCGATGTTGGCTTAAGGGTGTTTACTTCGTTAGATCCTGTTTCACAAGCAAAATTGGAACAAGCGATTGATATTCAAATTCCAACTTTGGCTAAGACCGCAGGTAAAGACTTGGAAGCCGCGGCGATTGCAGTTGATCGAAATAGCGGTGAAATTCGTGCCATGGTTGGTGGTAAACGTACAGGTTATGACGGTTTTAACCGAGCGTTAAACGCCAGTCGTCCGATTGGCTCGTTAGTCAAACCTGCGGTTTATCTCACGGCTTTGCAACAGCCAGAACAATACAGCTTAGCAACGACGTTAATGGATAAGCCTATTACGCTTAAAGGCAGTCAAGGTAATGTGTGGTCACCGCGTAATTATGATCGTCAGTTTCGTGGTGAAGTTCCATTATATGTAGCATTGGCTAAATCACTGAATGTCCCAACTGTTCAGCTTGGTATGCAGTTGGGTATTGATAATGTATCAAAAACATTGCAGCGTTTAGGCATCGATAAAAATGAAATTCGCCCAGTACCTTCGATGTTCTTAGGCGCATTCTCATTAACACCTTATCAAGTTGCACAAATGTACCAAACGCTAACCAATTCTGGCAAAAAGGCTTCCTTATCAGCATTGCGTTCGGTGTTGGATTTGGATGGTAATGTACTTTATCAATCAATGCCGAAAGTCTCTCAAGCTGTCGACCAACAAGCGGCGTGGCTGACGACCTATGCGATGAAGCGTGGCGTGCTTGAAGGTACTGGACGTTATCTAAATAACCAGTTTGCTTGGGCGGCCTTAGCAGGTAAAACGGGAACAACCAATGATAATCGTGACAGTTGGTTTGTCGGTATAGATGGGCGTGAAGTGACCACTGTTTGGCTTGGACGTGATGATAACCAGCCGATTAAGTTGACGGGGTCTAGTGGTGCTTTGCGTGTTTACGCAGAATATTTGAAGCACCGTATTCCCGAAAAATTAGAGCTGCCTTGGCCGCAAGGTATTACCACGGTCGGGTTTGCAAAAGATCAATATGGTGAGTTGGTGCTTGATTGCGGCAATGAATTTAAGTTGCCAATTTGGGATAAAAGTGGCTCAATCAAACAAGGTTGTGACAAGCCGCCGGGACAATGGTTTAAAAAACTCTTCCAGTGGTAACTATGGAAGTTTATATTAAGCTGATTTTAAAGGGATTTAAGGAAGGATCGTGAACCGTTTTGTGACTGGCATATTGTGCTTGCTACTCGTGCTACCCTCGGTTTCTGCACTAGCAGGTGACTCAAAAACCAAGGAAACGGCAGTTCCTTCTCGCCCCAAAATTGCTTTGGTCTTGGCGGGAGGTGGAGCCAAAGGTGCAGCGCATATTGGTGTTTTAAAAGCGTTGGAAGAGCTCCACATTCCCATCGATTATATTACCGGTACCAGTATGGGCGCTTATGTCGGTGGTTTGTACGCTAGTGGAATGAGCGCTGAAGAAATTGAAAGCCTTATCTATAGCGTGGATTGGAACAGTGGATACCGAGACCGAGTCAGTCGCAGTCAGCGCCGAGTGAGAGATAAAGAATATGAAGACCGTTATCAATTAATAACCGATCTTGGGGTAGGAAAGGGCGGAGTGCGCTCACCTAAAGGTGTGGTGCAAGGACAAAATATGTTGCGGATCTTACGAGAAACGTCAGGTAATTTGTCTGAGTTTCAATCGTTTGATGATCTTGTTATTCCTTATCGTGCGGTTGCAACCGATATCATTGAGCTACAACAAGTGGTGATCGATCATGGTTATTTGGTCGATGCCATGATGGCGAGCATGTCTGTACCTGGTGCTCTGCCTCCTTATGAATTAGAAGGGCGTTGGTTAGTTGATGGTGGTGTGATTAATAACATGCCTATTGATGTTGCTCGTCAATTAGGGGCTGATATTGTGATTGCTGTTGATATCAGCACCGATTATAAATCTCAGGAAGACTTCACCTCTTTTTTGACGGTGGCTAATCAACTCTCCAATTATTTGGTTCAGAGAAGTACCCATGCACAAGCGAGTTTATTAACAAGCGATGACGTGCTATTAAACCCTGAAGTTGGGGCGATGGAAACTACCGAGTTCGATAAAATGCCAGCAGCATTTGATAACGGTTATGAAGTCGTTATGGCTAACCAATCGATGTTGTCCAAGCTCGCTTTATCTACTGCTGACTACCAAAATCATATCAACCATAAGCAATCCCGACGTAAGCAACTTACTCATGGTGATGAGATTAAAGTTGATGAAATCGTTCTTAATAATCAAACCCACTATAGTGATTTTCTCCTCAAAAACCGTTTGAATTTAGCGGTGGGTGAAGTGCTGTCTACCGAAAAAATTGAGTCGAGTATTCAAGAGCTATACGTGCTCGATCGCTTTGAACTGGTGACTTATCAATACCGAGAGCAGGAAGGGAAAAATCAACTGGTGATTAATGTAAAAGAAAAATCGTGGGGGCCGAATTACGTCAACTTTCGTTTTTTCTTAGAAGATGATTTTCATGCTGATAGTCAATATGCGTTAGGTGTATCAACCAATTTTACTGATCTTAATGCTCATGGTGCCGAACTGCGTTTGGACGTTGAAATAGGCACAGATAAACTATTCAAAGCTGAACTATTTTCTCCGTGGTTTTCAGGGCAGAAAGCTTTCACTACTGGTTTTATCGAATTTAGTCATAATAATCGTATTGTTCCCTTGGATGGTTTTGAAGATTCATCACTGGAAGCCACAAAAGATTACTTGCCACTTGTTTATAACGAGTGGGTTGGGGAGTTAGCGGTTGGTTACCAATATACCCTTTGGCAAGAATTCCGCTTAGGCGCTCGATATACAGATGGTGAAGCAGAAGTGTCAAACCTTCAGTCGTTCGGAGGCATGGAGTATACTCGTGCTGGAGTATTCGCTAAGTATCGACTTGATACATTAGATAGTTTTAGCTTACCAAGAAAAGGGGTTTATTTAGATCTTGAATACCTAATTTCACATGACAATAGTACTGATGTTGAGAGTGTAGGTATCGATGAAACTTCAGATACCACCTATGAGTTATCGGCAGAATTTATTGGCGCTTATAGCATTGAACGCCATACTTTGGTCGCTAATTTAGATTACGGTGTTGTGTATAGTAAAAATTCACTTCAGCCGCTTGACCCTCAAACTATTGGTGGTTTTTTAAACTTATCAGGGATTCCTCGTAATAGTTTAATTGGTCAAAATAAGGTATTTACTAGCTTAGTATACCGCTATCGTTGGTTTGATAATGACTTTGGGTTATTTACTTCCCCTTTTTATGTTGGAGGTTCAATAGAATATGGTGGTGTTTGGTCTGACCCTGATATTCGTTTGGATAGCGCGCCATTATATGGAGCAGGTTCGCTCTTTGTTGGCATCGATTCTCCAATTGGACCCATTATGTTTGGTTATGGTCGTACTGAAGATAATTTTAACTCGATATATTTGAGTATCGGAACCGATTTTTGATGGAAAATATTGGTTAAGTTACTTAAAAATCGTAGAACTTTAGTCTTAAGTTGCTATGTTGGTCAAAATGATAAGATTTTAATTTAAAGTTAAATTTGCTATTCTGCGTCCCACAGTTTGGCCTCTCTGCCGCTGATCATGCTTAAGGTGTCTGGCAACGGAGAGCCAAGTTTCCAAGGATGTTTACTCGTCATTTTTATAACAGTAGAGTAAACCGCAATGAGAGGAAAAAGTCGTGCTTGAAGCCTACCGTAAACACGTCGCAGAGCGTGCTGCTGAAGGAGTTGTCCCTAGACCCCTAGATGCTGAACAAGTCGTTGGACTTGTTAAACTATTAAAAAATCCCCCTCAAGGTGAAGAAGAATTTATTCTTGATCTGCTTGAAAATCGTATTCCTCCTGGTGTTGATGAAGCAGCGTATGTCAAAGCAGGCTTTCTAACCGCAATCACTAAAGGTGAGGTTTCATCACCACTGGTCAGCCGTGAAAAAGCGGCTCAATTGCTAGGTACAATGCAAGGCGGTTATAACATTGAGCCACTGGTTTCTTTGCTTGATGATGAAAAGCTCGCTCCTATTGCCGTTAAAGCGTTATCTCACACGCTATTGATGTTCGATGCGTTCTACGATGTTGAAGAAAAAGCTAAAGCAGGTAATGTCTATGCACAGCAAGTGCTACAGGCTTGGGCTGATGCCGATTGGTTTACCTCTAAAGAAAAAGTAGCGGAAAAAATCACCGTTAAAGTATTTAAAGTGACCGGTGAAACCAACACCGATGACTTATCTCCAGCGCCTGATGCTTGGTCACGCCCTGATATCCCAGTTCATGCGAAAGCAATGCTAAAAATGGAGCGTGATGGTATCAATCCAAACCAACCAGGCAGCGTTGGTCCAATTAGTCAAATTGAAGAATTGCAAAAAGAGGGCATTCCACTCGCTTACGTTGGTGATGTTGTCGGCACCGGTTCTTCACGTAAATCAGCCACTAACTCAGTGCTTTGGTTCATGGGGGAAGATATCCCTTATGTACCTAATAAGCGCACTGGTGGTATTTGTTTAGGTGGCAAGATCGCCCCAATTTTCTATAACACAATGGAAGATTCAGGCGCTCTACCCATTGAACTGAATGTACAAGAAATGCATATGGGTGATGTGATTGACATCTATCCATATGAAGGTGTTGTACGCAAAGACGGTATTGAGATTTCAAGCTTCAAATTGAGCAGCGTACTGCTTGATGAAGTGCGCGCTGGTGGTCGTATTCCACTAATTATTGGTCGTGGATTAACAAGTCGTGCTCGCGTTTCTCTTGGTCTAGCAGAGTCTGAGTTATTTGCTAAGCCTGTTGATCCTTTAGCATCAGAAAAAGGTTATACACTTGCGCAGAAAATGGTTGGTAAAGCTTGTGGTGTCGAAGGCGTGCGTGCCGGTCAATACTGTGAGCCTAAGATGACGACCGTAGGTTCTCAAGACACAACCGGACCAATGACGCGCGATGAGCTAAAAGACTTAGCGTGTTTAGGTTTCTCTGCAGATCTAGTTATGCAGTCATTCTGCCACACCTCTGCTTATCCAAAACCGGTTGATGTTAATACACACCATACTTTGCCAGATTTCATTATGAACCGTGGCGGTGTTTCTTTACGCCCTGGTGATGGTGTTATTCACTCATGGCTAAACCGTATGCTATTACCAGATACTGTTGGTACTGGTGGTGACTCACATACTCGTTTCCCATTGGGTATTTCATTCCCAGCAGGTTCTGGTTTAGTAGCGTTTGCTGCCGCCACCGGCGTGATGCCTTTGGATATGCCAGAGTCTATTTTGGTGCGCTTCAAAGGTGAGATGAAACCGGGCATCACGTTACGTGATCTGGTTCATGCCATTCCTTATTACGGTATCAAGCAAGGTCTACTTACTGTAGAGAAAGCGGGTAAGATTAACGAGTTCTCTGGCCGCGTGCTGGAAATCGAAGGAGTTGAGCACCTGACGGTCGAGCAGGCATTTGAGCTATCAGATGCATCAGCAGAGCGCAGTGCCGCGGGCTGTACGGTTAAGCTTTCTCAAGAATCGATTGCTGAATACTTAAATTCAAACATCGTGATGCTGAAGTGGATGATCGCTGAAGGTTACGGCGATCGTCGTACTATTGAACGCCGTATCACCGCTATGCAAGAGTGGCTAGCGAACCCAGAGTTAATGGAAGCGGACAAAGACGCAGAATACGCTCATGTGATTGAAATTGATCTGGCGGAAATCGATCAGCCAATTTTATGTGCACCGAACGATCCTGATGACGCACGTTTGTTGTCTGATGTACAAGGTACCAAAATTGATGAAGTGTTCATTGGTTCTTGTATGACCAACATTGGTCACTTCCGTGCCGCTGGTAAGCTGCTTGAGAAATTTAATGGGCAGCTTGATACTCGTTTGTGGGTTGCTCCACCAACGAAGATGGACAAGGATCAATTGACCGAAGAGGGCTATTACGGCATCTTCGGCCGAGCTGGAGTTCGTATTGAAACGCCAGGATGTTCGTTGTGTATGGGTAACCAAGCACGAGTTGCCGATAAGGCAACCGTGATGTCAACTTCAACTCGTAACTTCCCGAACCGTTTGGGTACAGGTGCGAATGTTTATCTTGCTTCTGCTGAGCTGTCAGCGGTAGGGGCTATTTTAGGTCGTATTCCAACTAAGGAAGAATACTTAGAGTATGCACAGCAAATAAATGCGACAGCAGCGGATACTTACCGTTACCTCAACTTTCATACTATGAAACAGTACACGAAAAAAGCGGATGCGGTGATTTTCCAGCAACCTACTTAATTCGATCTTCGATAATAAAAAACCGCTGAATCTTCAGCGGTTTTTGTTTTACGTTAAGCTAAGTTTAACGGCGAGTCATACAAAAGGCTACGGCGATATTTCTTGCCGTCAGTTCTACGTTCTCTGCGGCTTCTGCCAGCGCGGTTGGTAGATCAACGGAGCGATTTACCACAGCAAAGACGGCATCAAGGCCATGCTCATGCACCACTGCGCAATCGGCCGACAGACAGCCCGCGATACCGATAACCGGTAAACCGTATTTTTTTGCAGTACGAGCGACACCAATGGGCGTTTTGCCATGAATCGTTTGACTGTCGATACGACCTTCTCCAGTGATCACCAAATCCGCATCAGCGACGATTTCGTCTAAGTTGACGGCATCCATGACAATTTCAATACCAGGGCGAAGCTCGGCATTAAGTAAGCCGAGCAGCGCAGCGCCCATACCACCAGCGGCACCAGCGCCTGCCATATCGCGAACATCGGCACCAAGCTGCTGTTTAATGATTGCGGCATAGTGTGCCAAATTTTCATCCAAGGTCGCGACCATCTCGGGTGTTGCGCCTTTTTGCGGACCGAATATGGCAGAAGCACCTTTCTCGCCACACAGTGGGTTATCAACATCACACGCCACTTCGAGGCGAACCTGAGCCAAACGAGGATCGAGTTGAGAGCAGTCAATCGTTGCCAGTTTCGCTAGCTCACCGCCGCCATAGCCAAGAGCTTCTCCTTGTGTGTCAAGCAATTTAATGCCCAAGGCTTGCACCATACCAATGCCACCATCGTTGGTCGCGCTGCCGCCTATGCCAACGATAATGTGGTCTACACCTTGATCGAGTGCGGCTTTGATCAACTCTCCCGTACCAAATGTGGTTGTGACGAGTGGGTTGCGTTGCTTAGGCGTCACAAGATGAAGGCCAGAAGCTGCGGCCATTTCAATCACTGCCGTTTTACCTTCACCCAATAAACCGAAAAAGCTACAAACAGGCTGGCCAAGCGGCCCTGTTACTGTGTGTTCGATGATACTGCCACCAGTGGCGTCAACCATCGATTGCACAGTGCCTTCACCACCATCGGCCATCGGTAGCTTAACGTAGTGTGCATTGGGCAAGACTTGCTTAAACCCTTTTTCAATCGCGATTGCCACATCCATGGCAGTGAGGCTTTCTTTATAGGAATCAGGAGCAATAACGATTTTCATAAAGACTCTCTTACAGTAAAACTAAACTTAATACATAAACCAGTAGCATGGCCGTGATGCCTTGCACTAACGTTGCGGCGGTTTGCGCACGATATGCTAAGCCGACACTCATACGACTAAACTGTGAGACAACCCAGAAGAAGCTGTCATTCGCATGAGATACAGTCATTGCTCCAGCGCCGATGGCCATCACGGTTAGAACTCGGCCCATCTCGGAATCTAAACCTAATTGAGCGAGCATTGGAGCGACTAATGCTGAGGTGGTGACTAGTGCAACGGTTGAAGAGCCTTGAGCAGATTTTAGTGCTGCTGCAACGATAAATGGCATGAAAATACCGACTCCTAGAGCAGAAAGTGTTGCTCCGAGATAGTTGCCCAGCTCCGTGGCTTTAAGTACCGCACCAAATGCACCACCCGCACCAGTAATCAGCAGAATTGGTGCAGCTGCAATAATGCCTTGACTGATGCGTTGTCCAAATTCTTCAGCTTTATTGTCTGATTTCAGGAGGCGGATAGAAAGAAGTAAACCAATAAACAATGCGACGAGAGGTTGTCCTAAAAAAACGAGTGTTTGGAATAGGAAACCTTCACCCAGAGGAAGTGATGGGAATTTTGCGATAGAGCCAAGACAGATGAGAAGAATCGGCACAAATATTGGTGAAAAAGCTTGGCTAGCAGAAGGTAGCGTGCCGTAGGATGCTTTCAATTCTTGCCAGTCTTGTTGCAGTTCTGCCTGTTGTTCAAGGTTATCTGGCTCAATATCTTTAAATCGGTTTGCCCATAGCATACCGGCTAAAGCTGCTACGGCGGCAACAAAGACACCGACGCCAATCACTAAGCCGAGGTTCGACTCTAATCCTAAGTTACCAGCAGCTGCGATTGGGCCTGGTGTTGGGGGAACAAAAGTATGGGTAGCATATAAGCCGGTGGCCAAAGCAACGCTCATCGCGACACTGGAAGTTTGTAGTCGCTTTGCGAGTGACTCTTTTAAAGAGTTCAAAATGACATAACCAGAATCGCAAAAGACTGGGATCGAAACGATATAGCCGATAATGGTCATGGTTAACGTTGGAAAACGCTCCCCCAGTACTTGGATAACAGTATCAGCCATGGTGATAGCAGCGCCACTTTTTTCCAGAATGACACCAATAATGGTACCAAGTACGATAACTAAACCAATATAACCTAGTATACCACCAAATCCACTGGTAATGGTTTTTGCAATATTGGCGGAGGGTAAACCGTAGGCAAAGGCGGCTAAAAAGGCAGCTGAAATCAGTGCTAAAAAAGGGTGTAGTTTAAATTTTGTTGTAGCGATGACGATAAAGGTAATCACCGCCAACAATATCAAAATGAGTTCCATGTAAAATCTCCATGATGTTGGGTAGGTAAGTGAGTTGCTATTGATCTCATATTGTTGTAGTAGATTAATTATCGATAGCAAAATACATTATCAAGGAGTTGTTCAAAAAATAACTGTGCAATGTGACAAAATAATAGCTTCATAAAAGTTGTTATTTGTGCACTTATACATATTGTGAATTTATTTAGGTTAATTTAAGCGCCAAATAGAGTTGTATTTTCCCATCTAATGTATTGATATTTATTGAGGTTATTTGTTGTACTTTCTCTAAGCGATAACGCAACGTATTTCGATGAATATGGATAATCTGACAGGTTCTAACTGGATCACAATTTGATAAAAAATAGTTTTTCAAAGTACGTAACAGTAGCCCTTGCTTATCGTGTTCTGCAAGGAGAACAAGAGGTGCTTGTAGTCGTGTTCTTTGCCAACTGTCGTAGTGAATTGAGCTTAGTAACACAGGGAGTTGGTGATCGTGATAAAAGAACATTGTCCCTTTGAGCTTGCGGGTGACTTCTAAGGTTGTTTTCGCGGTTTGAAAGGATTGAATCAAACCATTAATACTAGGAAAGTAGTCGCCAACGGCGACACGGATAGAATAACCCGCTTCGCTATCGATACGTTTTATTAGCGTGCGAACACGTTGTTTCTCTTTTACTGGATTCCAAGAACCGTGCACAAGAGAGGCCGGTTTTAGCACAACTACTTGGTGTTTTGAGACCGATAAGATCCCGACTAAGTTATTGCGTTCTGGATATTCGAGCAAGTGAACAAGATGCTGCATGTGTTCCAAAGTGATGTGATTGTTTCCCTTTGGTATCAACTTTATGATCGCGACAATTCTGGGTTCATATATATCAATATTTAAGCGCTGTGCGATCAACGCTAGTTGGCTCGGCTGCTCTATATCAGCAGAGATAAGTTGAAGTACCACTTCCTCCCGATGCCTCTTGTCCCATTGAATTTGTTCCATGACTTCAGCTTGTTCAACAATGAGTTCTGCGGTCATTTTAACCAGTTCACCGTATTGCTGAACTTCAAGTGGCGCGCCCGAAATACCTACTACTCCAAGCACTTGCTCGTGGTGCACGATGGGGAGATTGATGCCAGGTTTGACTCCCATGAGGTGTTCGGCCGTTGCTGTATCTATCTCTACCACACGTGATTCGTTGATGGCGAGAATCGCTCCTTCATGCTTTTGATAAATACGGCTAGGATCCCCGGAACCAATAATTCTCCCCTGATCGTCCATCACATTAACGGAATAGGGGATTATCTTCATGGTGCGCTCAACGATTTGGCGAGCAATAGTTTCATTCAGTTTCATGCTTGAGAGTGGAGTCCAAGTGGGAATTTGTCGATAATAGTACCTGATCTTATTATCAATAGAGTAAAACATGGATTACGAATTTAAAAAAAACACCCTTGATGGCAGTTATTATTGCGCTTTCTCTATGGGGCACGAAATCATTGGTCGCTGGTTGCAAGAAGAGATTAATAAGGATCACACCAAAATAGGTCAAGTGTTGCAGTTGATTGAAACGGCACAAAATGAAGCCAGCCGAGAAGTGGCGCTTGAAGGACGCGAAATCAGTCTCATCATTTTATCTGACGAGGTAACGGTGCAAGAAAACGTGTTATCTCATGCAGATGAATTAGATACAGACAGTGAGTTTGATTTCTATGATTGTGAGAGCACCGCGAGCTGTGGCATTGATGATTTTGTTTTAATGATGGATAAATGGTGTCAATTTATCGATTACCACCGCTAAGTTGCGCAATACTGGTGAAGCTTAAGCGTTTCGCCTTATTTTCGGGAAAGGGCTGCACCCAATTGGTGCGGCCCTTTTGTTTTTTTATCGGGAATTTAATTTAAATTGTTTTAAATCAACAGGTTAAAAAGATGGCACGTACCTTGGATTTAATTAATCGTAAACGGACTACAGCTTCAGAGAGGATGCGATGAAACTAATAAACGCGATAATTAAACCATTTAAGTTAGATGATGTGCGTGAAGCACTGGCAGATGTTGGCATCGAAGGGATGACAGTATCAGAAGTTAAAGGTTTTGGCCGTCAAAAAGGTCATACCGAACTATACCGAGGTGCAGAGTACCAAGTGGACTTTTTACCAAAAGTGAAACTGGAGATAGCGACACAGTCAGAAAATGTTGATCGTGTGGTTGAAGCGATTATTAAGGCTGCGCATACCGGTAAGATCGGTGATGGCAAAATTTTTGTGTATGACTTAAGCCAGGCGGTTCGTATTCGTACGGGTGAAATGGATACAGAAGCACTATAAAAGATTCAAAGGATTGGAGAAAACTATTATGGAATTATCAGCAACAGTAACAGAGTTACGTTACGCTCTAGATACGTTCTTTTTCTTAATTTCGGGCGCGTTAGTGATGTGGATGGCAGCCGGTTTTGCCATGTTAGAAGCGGGCTTAGTACGTTCGAAAAATACAACCGAAATTTTAACTAAGAACTTTTGTTTGTACGCTATTGCATGTACGACTTACTTAGTAGTTGGTTACAACATTATGTATGTCGACAACGCTGAAGCGGGTTGGTTACCATCATTTGGTTCACTGATTGGTAGCCAAGGTGAAGGTGCTGATCACTCACTAGAATCAGATTTCTTCTTCCAAGTGGTCTTCGTTGCAACTGCGATGTCTGTGGTTTCTGGCGCGGTTGCAGAACGAATGAAATTGTGGTCTTTCCTTATTTTCTCTGCCATTTTGACTGCATTTGTCTACCCAATGGAAGGCTATTGGACATGGGGCGGAGGTTTCCTCGCTGATGCTGGATTTAGTGATTTCGCAGGTTCAGGTATTGTACACATGGCCGGTGCTTCTGCCGCGTTAGCTGGTGTATTACTGCTGGGTGCTCGTAAGGGTAAATACGGCAAAAATGGTGAGATATACCCAATCCCTGGTTCAAACATGCCATTAGCAACGCTAGGTACGTTTATCCTTTGGTTTGGTTGGTTTGGATTTAACGGCGGTTCACAATTGATGCTGTCTGATTTCGAAAATGCAACTGCTGTAAGTCAAATTTTCTTGAACACTAACGCTGCGGCAGCTGCAGGTTCAATTGCGGCGTTACTTGTTTGTAAGACCACATGGGGTAAAGCGGATTTAACGATGATCCTTAACGGTGCGTTGGCTGGTCTAGTAGCTATCACAGCAGACCCTCTCTCGCCATCACCACTCTATTCTGTTGCTATCGGTGCTGTTGCTGGTGTACTCGTGGTGTTTAGCATTATTGCTCTAGACAAAGTGAAAATTGATGATCCAGTTGGTGCGATTTCAGTACACGGTGTGTGCGGTTTCTTCGGCCTAATGGTTGTGCCAATCAGTAACGGTGACGCAAGCTTTGGCTCACAGTTATTGGGTGCCGCTGTCATTTTTGCTTGGGTATTTGGTGCTAGTCTAGTGGTTTGGGCGATATTGAAAGCAACCATCGGCATTCGAGTAACCGAGGAAGAAGAGCTAGAAGGTATGGATATGCATGACTGTGGCGTAGGAGCTTATCCTGAGTTTGTCACTGTGAAATAATATTTCCTTACAAACAAAACCCTGAAGAACCTGTCACAACCGGCAGGTTTTTTTCGATTAGTAATTGTTTCAAGATTGAATATGAATATAATAACGAAACTGATATGCGTTATCATTACCAATTAAAAGGAACGATACAATGAAGAAACTGCTTACTCTTTCTGCAATCGCTTGTAGTGTACTGGCTCCATCAGCGATGGCTGCGGAAGAAGTTAATGTTTACTCTTACCGCCAACCATTTTTGATTGAACCTATGTTCAAAGAATTCACTAAAGAGACTGGTATTAAGGTCAATGTGAAGTTTGCAAAAGAAGGTATTGCTGAAAAATTGGCGCAAGAAGGTGAATACAGCCCTGCTGATGTGATCTTAACTTCTGAGTTTAGTCGTTTATTTGAATTGTCTGAAAAAGGTTTAGTTCAGGCTGTCGACAACGACACTATCGACAGTAATATTCCAGCGCAATACCGTGACAGCGCTGATGAATGGTTCGCATTAACAGTGCGTACTCGCAGCGTTTATTCTTCACGTGACCGTGTTGGAAAGTTGGGTGATGACTTTAATTATGCCGACCTCGCTAAGCCTGAATTCAAAGGAAAAGTTTGTACACGCAGCGGCAAGCATCCTTATAACGTTGCTCTTGTTGCTTCAATGATTGCTGAACAAGGTGAAGTGACAACCAAAGCTTGGCTTGAAGGTGTGAAAGCAAACTTAGCCCGTAAACCACAAGGTAATGATCGCGACCAAGTTAAAGCGATCAAAGAAGGGCTATGTGACGTTTCGCTAGGTAACAGCTACTACCTAGGTAAAATGATCAACGATCCTAAGCAGAAGTCTTGGGCAGATTCGGTTTACATCAATTTTCCAGGCCAAAATGCGCAAGGTACTCACGTCAATGTCAGTGGAATGGCGTTAGCGAAATATGCACCAAATAAAGAGAATGCCGTTAAATTAATGGAATTTTTAACTAGCGACAGTGCGCAGCACATGTACGCAGAAGTGAATTTTGAATACCCAGTGAAAGCGGGTGTTGAGCGTTCAGAACTCGTTGCTTCTTGGGGTGAGTTCAAAGCGGATACATTGCCACTAGAGAAAATTGCAGACAATCACGCTGCGGCTATTAAACTGCTAGATGAAGTCAAATTTGACCTTTAATTGACTTTAGGGGTATAACCATACCCCTATTCTGATAAAGGGATATGAGATGTATTTTCACTTGTATTTGAATTTCATAAGGCCTTGTTGTAATTAGGCGATGAAAGAAAAAAATTTATTATGGAAAACCAGTAGTGCCTCACTTGCGGTATTACTGGTTTTGCCGATCTTAGCGATCTTTTATACGGCTGTTGGACAAACTGATGATGTTTTTTCTCATCTGATGTCGACAGTGATGCCTACCTATACCTTTAATACCATCGTTCTGACCTTGAGTGTGATGGGGTTGTCATTATTATTTGGCATTCCTAGCGCTTGGATCATGGCGATGTGCCAGCTTCCTGGCGAGCGTATCTTACAATGGGCGTTAGTCCTGCCATTGGCGATGCCCGCTTACATTGTTGGGTATATTTTTACCGGATGGTTTGATTATGCCGGACCAATCCAAATTCTACTGCGTGATTTGACCGGATGGGGTGTCGGTGACTATTGGTTCCCGGATCTTCGCTCTTTAACGGGTGCTAGCATTGTGTTGGCGTTGGTGCTTTACCCTTATGTGTATTTACTGTGTCGAGCCGCTTTTATGGAGCAAAATGTCTCTTTACTGCAATCGGCGCGGTTACTGAAATGTACTCCGTGGGAAAGTTTTCGACGTATCTCGTTACCGTTAGTTCGTCCTTCAATGGCGGTTGGCTTGTCGCTTGTCGCGATGGAGACGGTGGGTGATTTTGGCACGATGAGCTATTTCGCGGTCAACACCTTAACCACGGCGGTTTATGATACTTGGCTTGGTTATTCCAATTTAAATGCTGCTGCGAAGATATCGGCGGTGATGTTGGTGATTGTTATCTTGTTATTAAGCGCGGAACGTTACAGTCGGCGTAAACAAAAACTTTTCCAAAGCCAGTTCAATAGCCATGAAGATTTCCGATATCAGTTACAAGGTTGGAAAAAATGGTTGGCATTAATGTGGTGTTGGGGGTTGGTGGCTATTGCCTTTATTTTGCCACTGATGCAACTGCTGTCTTACGCTTATCATTATTTCGAACAGAGTTTTACGATTGAGTTTCGTGAGTACGCAATAAACAGTTTTACGGTTTCCTTTAGCGCAGCGATATTAGCCGTGTTTGTCGCGCTGGTGGTCAATTTCTGCTATCGCTTGTCTCCCAATCGCAGTAATTTAAGCTTCATGCGACTCTCTTCAATGGGCTATGCAGTTCCCGGAACTGTGCTGGCGATTGGTATTATGTTGCCCGTGCTATTTATGGATCACCTCGTGAATGACATTGCCAAATATATGCAGTGGGGACGCCCGGGATTGGTCTTTTCTGGTTCAATGTTTGCCATTATTTTTGCTTTAGTGGTGCGTTTTTCTGCGGTTGCAATTGGCAGTATCGAAAGCAGCCTCAATAAAATTTCGCCTTCCTTAGATATGGCTGCACGTACTATGGGTTGTAAGACAAACGGTATGTTGTGGCGGGTACATCTTCCACTGATCCGCCGAGGTGCACTCATTGCTGGTTTATTGGTTTTTATTGAGTCAATGAAAGAGTTGAATGCCGCTCTGTTGCTGCGCCCATTTAATTTTGAAACCTTGGCGACTTATGTTTACAACTATGCCTCTGATGAGCATTTGGAATTAGCTGCGCTACCTGCCGTTTTATTAGTATTAGTAGGCTTAATTCCGCTTGTTATCGTTAACCGTTCTCTGGAGCAAAATCACTGATGAGCTGTGCACTCTCTATTCATAATTTGACTTGTAAGTATGAATCTCAAACGGTGCTTGAATCGTTGACTCTGGATGTCGAACACGGTGAAATTGTCTGTTTACTTGGAGCCAGTGGGTGCGGTAAAACCACCTTGCTGAAAGCGATTGCGGGTTTATTGCCTTTGAGCTCTGGTGTGATGAGCTTAAATTGCGTGACTATTGATGATGGCGAACATTGGCTGCCACCAGAAGAGCGTAATATCGGCATGATTTTTCAAGATTATGCGCTTTTCCCTCATCTCACG
Organism: Vibrio sp. S12_S33; assembly: GCF_963889785.1. Classification (NCBI taxonomy): domain Bacteria; kingdom Pseudomonadati; phylum Pseudomonadota; class Gammaproteobacteria; order Vibrionales; family Vibrionaceae; genus Vibrio; species Vibrio sp. S12_S33. Next base: position 68,666 of record NZ_CAWPQZ010000002.1, read on the forward strand.
GTGGCTGAGAATGTTGCATTTGGTTTACGACACCTACCACAGCTTGAGCGTGCCAACAAAGTTTCAGAGATGTTGGAATTGGTCCATTTGTCAGGTTTGGATGAGCGCTATCCGCATCAATTGTCCGGTGGTCAACAGCAACGAGTTGCGATAGCTCGTTCATTGGCTTACAAACCGGATCTGCTGTTACTCGATGAGCCGTTCTCTAATATTGATACCCAAGTCCGTCATGAATTGATTGCTGAAATTCGTAAGATCTTCAAAAAGCAGGGAGTGACAGCTATTTTTGTGACACACAGCCGCGAAGAAGCGTTTGCATTTGCCGATAAAATGGCAGTCATGAACCATGGTGTGATTGAACAATATGGCACGGCATCAGAATTGTATTATCAGCCATCGAGTAAATTTGTTGCTGACTTCCTAGGTGGGGGAGGCTACCTCGCGGCAACGCGTCTTTCTGATTCTCAGTTTAACACGGAATTGGGCGTGGTCGAGGCGATAGCGCAACAAGAGATACCACTGAACGCTGCGTGTGAGTTGTTATTGCGCCCGCAACATGTGCAGATTTCAGCTCAAGATGAAAGCAGTGTTCATGTTATTGAGCAGCAGTTTATGGGTGATCACTGTCGCTATGTGATTGAAGTCAACGGCAGTAAATTATTAGCCACTTCTTCTCAAGCATTGCTTATTGGCCAAAGTGTTTCGGTCAATATTGATACTCAAGGGGTATTGGCATTTTAAAAAAAAGCCCGGCCAAAAATGCCGGGCAAATGTCTTCACCTATAGGGAACTCATTTGAGCGAAGGTGGTTACCTTTCCTACTTGAAGTGGATGTGGTGTTAACTACGCTCGCTTATCCCTAATCACATAGTTTGCCGATGTGCATGGGAATAAGCTTACTTGTTGCTTACCTTCAGCTCCAAGTTGGGTGGGAATGAAAGTTACAACGACAAGAATTCTTTTACCTGTAGAAGAACGCGTTCTGCGGTTTCTTTATCGGCCATTTCGGCAAAAATTCGCAGCAGTGGTTCAGTACCTGAGAAACGGGCAATAACCCATCCGCCATTTTTGAAATAGACCTTAGCGCCATCCTCGTAACTGACTTTTTCAATCTCATATTCAAATTGAGGCAATTGTTTATCGACATAAATCTTGTTGTAGAGTGCTTCTTTCTCGGAAGATTTAAACTTGCAATCTCCCTCTGCAGTGTAGGCGTAGCCGTACTTAACATAGATTTCGGCTAACAGTTCTGACAATTTTTTACCGGTTACACTGATCATTTCAACTAGTAGACTTGAAGCAAAAACGCCATCTTTGCCTTTAATATGCCCACGAATGGTTAAACCACCCGAGCTTTCACCTCCGATCAAAGAGTCATCCGCTTCCATTTGTGAACTGATGTGTTTGAAGCCAACGGGCACTTCAAAACATTTTTCGCCATGATCTTGTGCGACTTTATCAAGCAGGTGAGTGGTAGCGATATTGCGCACGACCGACCCTTTCCAACCTTTGTATTCCAATAGGTAGTAATAAAGCAAGATAAGCACTTCGTTGGGGTGAATGAAGTTCCCTTTCTCATCGATAATACCTAAGCGGTCAGCATCACCATCGGTACCAATGCCGATGTCATAACCTTCCGCCGCCACAAGGTGCTTAAGTCGATACAATGTTGCTGCGCTCGGCGAGGGCATTAAACCACCGAAATCGGGGTTTTTACCGTCATTGATAACATCAACATCACAGCGCCCATTGATCAATACGGTTTGCAGTGCATTTTTAGCCACCCCAAACATAGGATCAATCAAGACACGTAAATTCGCTTTTTTGATGGCTTCAATATCAATGAAGTTGATGATTGAATCGACAAACTCGTTCATGGGATTGATGATTTCAATGGTTTTATCATTAATCGCTTGTTCGAAATCGACCCGTTTTACATCTGCAAGGGTTAGGTGCGCAATTTGTTGCTCAATCTTTTGCGTGATGATTTCATCCGCATCCCGTCCACCTTCGATGAATACTTTAATTCCGTTGTAGTCTGCTGGGTTATGCGATGCCGTAATGCAAGCAGAATAAGCACAGCCCATTTCTTTGGCTTTGAACATGACGATAGGGGTTGGAACAAACTTATCAATGAAGCTAACAGGTACGCTATTTGCCGCTAATACTTCAGAGAACCAACGGCCAGCTTTATCTGATAAAAAGCGACGGTCGTAGCCGATAATAAAACCTTTATCTGCCACTTGTTCATTGTTGATGATGTTGGCAAGAGCTTGAGCTACAAGACATACATTGTCTTTTGTGAACTCTTCACCAATAAAAGCGCGCCAACCACCTGTACCAAATTTGATCATAATTTCATCCTTTGGGATTCACTATAATTTGCTCCCTAATCTCATTAAGGGAGCAAATATCCCCTTCCTACTTGCAGCCACAATGGTGTTGGCTATGTTTGCTCCCCCCAATTACATCGTTTATCTATGCTCATGGGGAGAAACTTACTTGCTACCTACCTGCAACTCCAAGTGCTTTGGGTATCGAGTTGTCTGTTGACCTTAACCAAGCACTACGACTACGTCATTGACACTACCAGCTTCAAGTACTGGAATAACGCCTTCAATGACTTTGCCGTTCACCGTGATAGATTTCACGCCTTTGCTCACCGAACTAGGGTTTTCAACTTTGATGTTGTAAGTCGTACCACGCCATTGACGTGTCACTTCGAAGCCTGGCCAATTCGTTGGAATACAAGGATCTACCGTCAGCCCTTCAAACCCAGCACGAACACCGAGAATAAAGTTTGTCACCGCGAAATATGCCCAGCCAGAAGTGCCGGTTAGCCATGGGTGGTTGGCGCGACCATGATCTTGATGATCGCGTCCCATGATGAACTGCACGTAAGAATACGGTTCAGCAATGCGCTTTTCGATAATGTCATTTTGGTTATACGGGTTTAGTGCGTCATAGAATTTCATTGCACGATCACCACGGCCTAATTTAGCTTCAGCCACCCATGCCCAAGGGTTTGGATGTGAGAAGATAGCACCGTTCTCTTTTACCCCTTGATATACACGAGTCACAAATCCAATGTCGTCGTTTGGTGTTGAGAAAGAAGGCGCATTCAGGTGCAGACCATATTCACAGAATAGGTTTTCATCAACTGCATCCATCGCTTTCTCACCACGTTCTTGCGATACGGCACCAGAAAGTACCGCTAGCGTATTGGATTCAAGGTGAACTCGACCTTCAGTTTGTTGGGCTGTACCAATTTTGTCGCCATTTTTGGTGAGGCCTCGAATATACCAACCACCTTCATCGTCCCACAGGTGAGTTTCACAAGCTTCGCGTACGTTAGCTGCCATTTCTGTATATTTCGCTACATCAGCCTCATTTTTACGGAACTTGGCAAGGTCGATAAACTCTTGTAGTGCCCAGAAATGAAGGAAAGATACCATTGATGATTCACCACCGCCTAAATTTAGGCAGTCGTTCCAGTCAGCGCGTAGACCTTTACAGATGCCGGTTTGTCCGACGTATTCTGCAGAGAAATCTAATGCCGCTTTCATATGCTCGTAAACGGTTGCATTGCCACCGTCAGCGTATGGGATCTCTTCATCAAAAAAGCTAGTTTCACCTGTTTCCATCACGTATTTGCAAATGGTAGGTACTATCCATAAGTGGTCATCAGAGCAGGTATCTTCGATGCCGTGGATCTTGTCTTCATCACTTGGCGTTGGCACCACAGTTGGTGACTTAGATGGTTTAACGTCAGCTTTTTCTGGATCAAACCAGTCAGGATCAAAGAGGTGTAAACCGTAACCGGCTTTCACTTGGCCTCGTAGTAAATCAACCAGACGTTTACGTGTCATTTTCGGGTTCGCATGAGGCACAGAAATAGCGTCTTGCGCGGTATCACGGTAGCCAAGACCTGTACGCCCACCGACTTCAATAAATGAAGCAAAACGCGACCAAACTACACATGTTTCGGCTTGATAGAGTGTCCAAGTGTTGATCATTGTATCCAACCCTTGGTTAGGTGATTTCACTTGGAATTTATTGCAGCGTTCATCCCAGTGCGCTTTGATATCAGCAAAAGCGGCATCAACGTTGGCAATATCTTGATATTTTTCACGTAGACGAGCGCCATTCCCTTTGCCGATACCAAGAATGTAAGCAAAACGAACTTCTTCGCCCGGTTGAATAACAAATTGCTTATGTAAAGAACCACAATGGTTGTAGCAAGTTTGCGCGCTGTTTGAACAACGACCTTTTTCAACTGCAATCGGGTTCGCTTCGTCACGGTATAGCCCTAAGAAGCTGTCGCGTTGGCCATCATATGAATCAGGTTCAAATGTTGAAGCTAAGTAGTAGAAACCTTCAAAATCATTGTTGTTGTAGTAAAGGTCGTACTCAATAACACCCGCATCGTAAGCTGTACCAGCCGAGTACAGTGACATTTGGTGATTTTGGTTGTCAGATTGAATATGGCTAAATGAGAATTCAACGAATGAAAAGGCGCTGATCGTTCGAGGTTGATCAGAATCGTTTTTGATCACGACATCCCAAATTTCTGCATCTTCCCCTTTTGGTATAAATAAGGTTTTGCTGGCGCTAATACCATTGTATTCACACTTAAATTTTGAATAAGAAAGACCGTGGCGAACTTCGTAGTTTGCTTCGTCTAGGCTTTTTGCTACCGGTTGCCATGAAATGGACCAGTAATCACCAGTTGCATCATCACGCAGATACACATAGTGCCCTGGACGATCAAACGATGCGTTAGGGCGGAATTTAGTCACACGGTTATACTCTGGCGAGTTATAAAATGAGTAACCGCCAGCATTATGGGAAATGACCGTACAGAATTTTTCTGTTCCTAGGTAGTTTGTCCAAGGTGCCGGTACGTCTGGGTGTGTAATGACATATTCACGATTGTCGTTATCGAAATAGCCGTATTTCATTGTTCTTTCCTTTTAAACACACTGCGTATTGTGCAGCGAAAATTAATGCTAGTGAAAACGGTGGAGAGAAGTGAACTCTCCCTGCTTCATGTTATTTCCAAGGTGATCGGTAGCCTATTTCTTGTTTGTCTAACAAGGGAAGGTGACCTTTCAGCCGTGATAGATAGTCTTGCCAATCACGATGGGATTTTTGCGTCCATCCTGCTTCAGCGAGTGCGGTTAAGCGTGGGAATATCATGTAGTCCATACGCTGTTGGTTATTGACCAGTTCACACCAAAGTGCGCATTGAATACCGAGAATACGTTTACGAAGTGGATCGTCATCAGGCACTTCGGCTAAAGGCTCGTAGTGATACGCTTTTTCTAAAGGGGTAACGCCAGCCCAATCAACACCAGGTTCTTCCGGTGCATAGTCTTGAGCGATATCTAAATAGGTATATTGACCCGGTTGTAAGATCACATCGAAGCCTTGCTTGGCACAGTTTAGTGCCGATTCTTCCGATAACCAGGAATAAATAACCGTGTCTTTACTGACCTTATTACCGTGTTGCGCTTCTTCCCAACCGACCATGCGTTTACCTAATGCACGAAGTTTTTGTTCGGCGTAACGCAGTAGGTGGCCTTGCAATTCTTTGGCGTCGGTATAATGGTTTTCCGCCATCAACTGCTGGCATTTTGAGCTGTTAACCCATACACCATCAGGGACTTCATCGGCACCAATATGGATAAACTGAGAAGGAAACAGTGCTGCGACTTCTTCCAACACGGCATCTAAAAATTGGTAGGTTCCAGGAAGTGCAGGGGAGAGCACGTTGTCGTTGTAGTATTGAATACTGCGATATTGAGATTGATCTTCATCATCCACCAAAAGGTGCGGTAGCGATTTAATTGCTGCGCGGCTGTGTCCTGGAATATCTATTTCTGGAATGATGGTGATCCCACGTTGACTGGCATAGTCAATGACGTGCTTGATCTCTTGCTGAGTATAAAAACCACCGTGACGCTGAGTGAGCAAACTGTATTGTGGTTCAAGAACCTCACCGGTTCCGCGCCAAGCGCCGATAGTGGTTAATTCAGGGAAGGCTTTAATCTCGATACGCCAGCCTTCATCATCGGTCAAATGCCAGTGGAAGGCGTTGAATTTATAGTGGGCAAGTTGATTGATTAAGCGTTTGACGCGATCAACTCCATGAAAATGACGGGCGCAGTCAAGCATCATGCCGCGATATTTAAAACGAGGGGCATCGCTAATTTTAATGTAAGGAATAATCAGTGCTGTATCTTGCTGCTGGATAAGCTGTAACAAGGTCGCACAAGCATGAATGAAACCAACGTGTCCACTGGCTTCTAAGCGCACGCCGCTTCGGTCGACAACCACATAATATGTGCCTTCGTCGAAGGTCGGGTTGGTTCTTAATACAATATCAGCACTGCCAATGGGTTTCACTTGCCAATCAAAGAGAGAGCTAAGCTCTTGCTGTAGCCAGGTTGCCGCCATTTCAGCACACGATGATTGTAATGTGATTTGACTTGATGCTGTCAGGGTAAAATGCCCATCAAATGTTTCAACTTTGTTCGGTTTGGGAATTAGGCACATTGCTGCGGTGTCAGTTTTCGCTACGATGCTACGTTCACGATAAGGTGAGGCTAATGCAATCGGTGTAACGGTCACATCGTGTTGAACTTGAATTCCTAATTCATTGGTTCGAACAAATGCGTGTTTGACACCATCGGTGTAGTAGTGGAACGGTGCGGTTTTTATGCTGAATTCACAGTAAAAATTTGAATTTGCAGGTAAGCATTTGCTATCTGGTTCAAGTGAGCAAAAGCTACCTACTTGAGTGACTTCACCGTGTGTCACACTGTCGGGTTGGATAAAGCGATCTATCACAAAATGCAGTGACCAGTCGTTTAAATCTTGGTCACTTAAATTGTGAAAAGTTAACCCAAAACGGCAAAATTGTTTTTGTTCAGAGAGAACCGCGAAGTCAATTCGATAGCTCATAAGTATTCCTTAATACAAATTATGCTCGGCTTTGCCGGCAAACATAATCGCGCCTTCGATAGCGTCGAATTGAGGTTGAACAATCCATTGTTGTATTGGTGGGGATAACCAACAAACAATGCGCTCGGCAATGCTGCCCATCAGGCAAATGCGATGAGCTCCCTTGTTATTCAAAGCGATTAGCAACATTTCAATATCTGAAGCGGTGTGTTTTAGCATCTCAATCGCTAGGTAATCCCCTTGATGAGCGAGAGCGAAAATTACTGGTGAAAATTGAGCATAATCGCGTGGTAAGGCACTTTTTGACCAAGTAACAATATGGTCGACATCGTCATTAAAGTGCTGCATAACGTGTTGACTTAATTCGCAATGTTCTCCAATACCATCTTGAATTAACAATACTTTTTGAATCAAGCGTAGCCCCATGACGGCCCCACCACCTTGGTCGGAAATTGGAAACTCTCGTCCACCAACCACATATTGTTGACCGTTTTTAAGTAAGATGCCGCACGAACCAGTTCCTGCAATCATGATTGCACCATCATCACCACTGTGAGCGCCAATGCAGGCTCCATAAGCATCGGTGTTTAACGTCAATGATGCGAAAGGATGTGCTTGCTGCATAAAGTCATGCCAAGCGGACTTTTGCTCTGCACCCGCTAAAGCAAGGCCGAGATGCATTTTAGGGAAATCTGCTGATGATAAACCACCTTGATGAGCGGCCTGTGTAATTGCCTCGATAATCGATGCCATCGCGACTTCAACGCCCAATAAAATATTGGCACTGCCACTTTTTGCTTCCCCAATCAGCACGCCTTGTTCATCTCGGATCCGCGCTCTACAAGAGGTACCGCCACCATCAATACCCACGTAAAAATAGGTCATGTTATTGCTCTCCTTTTAAAGAAGAGAAATGATCAAACTGCTGGATAATGGCTAATAAATACCAAGCTCCGTGAGGGATCCATTGTTCCCCCCAGCGCCAGTTTTGTAACATGTCATCTTTTTGTGCTGGTGGATTAAAGGCGATGTCTTCTTCATCGTCGAAGCCACCAGTAATGCCATTACAAACTCCACCTTTTGCATTGAAAAAGCCTAACTGTGGCAGGTAGTCTGGGTTGTTATGACCATGTCCATCAAGCATGCACATGTTGTATGGGTTAAGGCCAACAATCCAGTTCAGAGTATTCTGCGCAAAAGTGAGCAATTGCTGGTGCAACTGTGGAGATACATGAGGTTTCACACTGTAGGCTAATGTTGCCAGCGAGCCTAAACGTGCATTTTCGCCTTGCCACCAGTAGCCTGATTCGTTGTCGTGAGCGACAAAAAATGCCGTTCGTTTTTCGCCGTTGACTGACTTTACATACTGACGAGGGTAGCCAAATGGGTTGGTGACTTGTTGGGTTATATTCAGCTCAAAATGACAAGCATTTTCTACGACAGAAATGATGGCTAATTTTTTATCGTCTTGGTGCTCAATCGTTAGATATTCACACAGTGCAATAACAGGTAAGCCCGCTTCGGCTGCGTGATAATAAGGCCGGCTACCATCGTGATTGGCTGACCAGTAATGAGAGATTTCGTCATCACACATTTGGCGAGCTGATAATCTTTCAGCCCATAGACGGCTTTCTTGCAAATAACGCTCTTGGCGAGTTGAGCGATAGAGCTCAACACTCGCTAATAGAGCACAATACTCATCTATAATATTTTCTTGGCCATCATTAACATAACGAGTGTTGTACTCTTTGAGGTGCCAATAACCATGTTCGGCTGCTGCAAGGTAGTGCTCGGAGGTAAAGTCGCCGTATACATCTAATCGAGCCGCAGCGGCGAGAGCAGCAATTGATATGCCACCACCTTGGCGAAAAGCCGCTTGGTAGTCATCAGACTTGTCGCCTGTTTGATGGCTATAGGCACAAATCTCGCGTTGTTTGATATCTTTGCTCCATTTGTCAAAGACTGTTGAATAAAAAAATCCCTCGGAATTTTGCATGCGAACAAGAAAATCCGCGCCAAATAAGGCCTCTTCCTTAAGACGAGTACGTGAAAACGCAGCAAAATCCGAGTGATGCTCTAAAATTGCTAACCCTTTTAATATATTCCAAACCACCATTGGGGTTTGCTGAGGATTTAAATAGTTAGCATAAGAAAGGTGACTTAAATATTTGCTAACGTCACCAGAAGCGTCGTACCACCCACCATGCACATCGGCAGTGGTTGATGTACCTAGCAGTGGTACGCGCTTATCTTGCTTATCGAAAAGACCACCACAACGTTGAGACTTGAAATAGTGCAGCACATCAGAAAAAGTTTTCTGCATTAATACTGCTGTGCCTATTTCGAAAGTCTCGGAGCGAGTATTTTCGAAACGTAAATAGTATCTTCCTTGAGTGGTAAATTCGGAGAAATCGATAGTGTAAAAGTTACCCACATGCCAATTGGCGACACAACCTTGTGCTTTGATCTCTAAAGTAGTGACCGTTTGGTGTTTATCTGCACAAACTAATAAAGCCATATACGAAGACAAACGCTTACTGCTGGTTGTCAAAATGGCTTGTTTAGGGCCTTGAGATTCATAGCCAATATGGTTAGTGAGTAATTGCATTCAGTTTCTCCAGGTCAATCAATGTGCTGTCGTTAACGTACCGTCTGTTTTGGTACCTTCCCATCAAGCTGAAGTTGAGGCTTGGCTAGTGTGGTTGCTGTACTACAACTTCAAGTACTTGATGGTTGATTGAGTTAAATAGTTATTGTTTTAGTTGGTGATTGCTTACTGCTCATAGAGATAACAACGAACAAAATGGTTATCAGACAGTTGAGTAACAGCTGGTAATTGTTCACCACATTTTGCAGTGGCATGAGTACAACGACCTGCAAATGGGCACCCGACAGAGTCTGGTGTCCATAGCGGTATTTCACCTTTGTTGCCTTTTAATGGCTCGTGGATTGACTTGCTTGGATCTGGAACGGCTGAAACCAAGAGTTGAGTATATGGGTGTTGAGGAGTGTGGATGATCTCTTCGGTGTCGCCCCATTCAACCATGTGGCCTACGTACATTACGGCAAGATCTTCGGCAATATAACGTGCGGTCGCGATATCGTGGGTGATGTAAAGAAGTGACATTTGTTTTTCAAACTTCATCTCTTCCATCAGGTTTAAAACACCGGCACGAATTGACACATCTAGCATTGATGTTGGTTCATCAGCAAGTACAACTTCAGCCCCCACCGCAATATTACGCGCTAAGTTAACGCGTTGACGCTGACCACCGGAAAGCTGATGCGGGTATTTAGCCGCCGTCTCTTTGGGTGGAATTAACCCAACTTGTTCGAGAAGATCGTGAACTCGCTCTTCCAGTTCCTTTTTATTACCAGACGTCACCTTTTTGTGGATCAACAACGGGCGTGCAATATGGTGGAAAATTGTATGTGTTGGGTTTAAAGAACCAAACGGATCTTGCCATACCATTTGCACACCTTCACGGTAGTGCATCAGATCGCTACGTGATGTTATTGCTTGAATGTCGCGGCCTTTGTATTCGATGATGCCATCGGTTGGAGCGTACATTTTCGCTATCATTTTGGCGGTAGTTGATTTGCCTGAACCAGACTCACCTACCACAGATAAACCACGACTTTTATACATTTTGAATGATACATCGTTAATGGCTCGCATCATCGGTTGTTTAAGGGCGTTACTGTTGAGCGGAAAATCTTTAATCAGATTCTTGCCTTCTACCAGTAATTGACCAAGCTCTTTGCTCATAATTGTCTCCAGAAATTCTTTTAATACAGCGCTTTTTACAGCTTCATTTGAGCAATTGGTTCACCGTAAAGGTGGCAATTGGAGAAGCGACTAGGCTCTATTTGGCGCAAAGCCGTTGGTATTTTTGTACATGCTTCATGGACGCGATCACAGCGAGCCTGAAAGCGACAACCATGAGGAATATCTAGTAAGTTAAGTGGATTGCCAGGAATACCAGTTAGCTTTGTTTTTGGGCCAGTTAATGGAGGGAAAGAGCTTCCCAACCCTTTGGTGTAAGGGTGGTAAGGGCTTTCCAGAATTTGCTTAGAAGGTGCAACCTCAATCAATTCGCCTGAATACATGATGCCAATGCGGTCTGAGAACTCGACCATCAAAGACAAGTCATGAGTGATAAACAAAATTGAGAATCCAAACTCTTCTTTCAGAGCGTAGATTTTTTGCAAAATTTCACGTTGAACCACGACGTCTAGTGCAGTGGTCGGCTCATCCATAATGATCATTTTAGGGTTGAGTGCGAGTGCAATCGCGATGACCAAGCGTTGGCGCATACCACCAGAGAACTGGTGTGGGTAATCGTTCAAGCGGCTAGGGTGAATATCAACGATTTCCAATAACCCTTCAGCACGGCGTTTCGCTTGTTCACGTGTCATGTTGGTGTGACGCATAATCACATCACAGAACTGTTCTTCCATGGTCAATACTGGGTTTAATGCGTTCATTGCACTTTGGAATACCATCGACATCTGGCTCCAACGAAATGATTGCATGCGTTCATCACTGTATTGGATGATGTCTTCGCCATTGAAGATCACTTCGCCACCAGTAATAAATGCAGGCGGTTTATGCAGACGCATTAAGGAAAATGCAACGGTTGATTTACCACAACCAGACTCACCCGCTAGGCCAAAAACCTCGCCTGGAGCAATATCGAAGCTGACATTATTACAAGCACGGACATCGCCAGCGTCAGTAATGTAGTCTACGCATAGGTTACGGATTGAAATAAGTGGTGATGTCATAATTATTTATCTCCGCTCCAAAGTGCATTGTTTTGTGGTGGTAGTTGTTCTTCAGGCTTACGCTCTTTTTTGTCTTGAGCTGCCAGTTTTTTCCAACGTTTCATGCCTTTGTGTGAACGTAACTGAGGGTTCGCAATTTCATCGACGGCAAAGTTAAGCAGTGCCAGCCCTGTAACGAGAAGTGTCAAAGCAATACATGGAGCGAGCAGTTCCCACCAAGCACCAATCAGCATTGAAGATGAGGTTTGTACGTTGTACAGCATGATGCCCCAACTGATGGTGTTGGGATCGCCTAGACCAAGGAATGAAATTGTCGCTTCCATCATGATGGCGTACATCACTGAACCAATGAAACTTGCGCCAACGATAGAGATAAGGTTTGGCAAAATTTCAATGAAAATGATGCGCCAGGAGGATTCACCGAGCACTTCAGCCGCTTTTACAAACTCTTTCTCACGTAATGCGAGTGTTTGCGATCGAACAACACGTGCACCCCATGCCCAGGAGGTGCAACCGATGATCAGCGCGATGGTCAATGGCCCAGCCTCCCCAATGAAGGCGGCGACCACAAATAAAAGTGGGTACTGAGGAATAACCAGCATGATATTCATCGCTGCGGTTAAAAAATCATCGATCTTTCCGCCAAAGTAGCCAGCAGAAACACCGATTACGGTTGCTAAGAAACAGACGGTAATACCTGCACCAAAACCAACCGCTAGGGAAACGCGTGCGCCATAAACAACTTGTGACCAGATGTCACGACCCATACGTGATGTGCCAAGTACGTGATCAGCTTTTTTTGACATTAACAGCGTACGGCGGTCTGTTGCTAGGTTTTCAGCGACCCAACCATTTGGATTAGCTTTGGCAGCTTTTACGACAAATGATGGATATTCATGCGGATTACCCGTGCGTTTATCAGGAGCGTGGCTTGTGATAAGTGGTGCTGCTAAAGCGATAAATAAGAATGCACTGAGAATTACCACGCCAACCATGGCAACGGTATTACCACGAACAAGTTTAATAAGATCTTTCATGATTATTTACCTCCCTTACGTAGGCGAGGGTCAAGAACGACGTACAGCATGTCTGCTAGTAAGTTAAAGAACAGCATAAACAGAGTCATAATTAACAATTGGCCTTGCAGTACTTGGTAGTCACGAGCGTTGATAGCGTTAAAGAGAACCGTACCAAGACCTGGGTAGTTAAAGATAATTTCGATGATGAGCTGGCCACCAATCGCCATACCAAGAGACATCGACAGTGCCGTTACACTTGGTAATAGAGCATTACGTGCAGCGTAGTTAAAGACTACGCGGTTTTCGCTTAAGCCCTTACCTTTTGCCATAGTGATGTAGTCTTCTGCCAACAAGTTAATCATATTGTTACGCATGTTGACCAAGAACCCACCGATTTGGACTAACGAAGCACAAACCAGAGGAAGGAAAGCGTGGTAAGCCACATTTTTAATGAATATCCAACTAGTCCAATCTGGCGTTACTCCTGCAGTATAGGCGTAGCCTGTAGGGAACCATTGCAAGCCAATAGCAAAGGTAAACATGGCGATCATCGCGATAACGACCTGTGGAACCGCCTGAATGACTAACATGCCTGGGGTAACGAAAGTGTCATAGCGACTACCGCGCTTCCATGCAGCGAAAATACCTAAAATGGAACCGATAGAGAAAGAGATAACTACCGCCGTGCCAGCTAGAAATAGTGACCAACCAAAAGCACTACCAAGTAACTCATTAACACTCAAAGGGTAGAATTTAATGGATGTACCTAGCTCCCAGCTTAAAATGCTTTTTATGTAGGTTACATATTGAACTAAATATCCACCATCAACGAAGCCAAGAAGTTGTTTCATGGCTGCAATTCGCTCTGGTGTTACTTGTGTTGTTGCATTCGCGAACATCATGGTAACTGGATCACCTGGCATCGCTCGCGGAATAATAAAGTTTAAAGTTGCTGCGACTAGCAACGCGACAAAATAGAACGACAAACGTCTTAAAAAATAACCCATAACTCACACCTTACTCACCCAGTTTTATCCTGTATCTGGTTTCAGGTCGCTCCTAGCGAAATTTAGAGCGATAAATCCCCTAACGACGAGCGCTATACTTTTAATAGGTATTAAAGGGGATTTTTATCAGCGGCGTACAAGGTACGCCGCAAGGATTGAACTTCTACTTATTTTACTGGTTTTAGGTCCAGTACATGCAATAGACGCTCTGGGATACCAGCCCAAATGTTTGGACGGCCTTTTGGATTTTCTTCGTTCCACCAACCAGTGAAGCGAGTTGTATTGTACTGGTACATATATGCACCAGACATTACAGGAACCGTTACTTGATTTTCAGCGATGATTTGCTGAATACCATGAGCGATTTCTAGTTGCTCGTTTTTATCGGCTGTTTTGTAGAAGCTATCAAGTAAGTTATCTAGCTTCTCATTTTTGAAGAAGTGCATCGCGAAACGAGGCATACCTTCACCACCTTGCAGTGCTGAGTTGTAAGCACTGTTCCAGTATAGATGTGGATCGGCACCGTGGAAGTAGTTGGTGTACGCGACATCGTAAGTACCTTCAAGCATGGCTTGGTTATATACTGCGAATTCTGGTGTACGTGCACGTGCTTTAATGCCAACTTCACCAAGTTGCTCTACAGCCAGCTGTACGGTGTTGTTAAAGTCAGTCCAACCGTTTGGAGACTGAACTAGTAGCTCAAAAGACTTGCCTGATGGTGTATCAACAAATCCATCGTTGTTTACGTCTTTGAAGCCAGCTTTAGCTAGTAGTTTCTTGGCACCTTCTACATCGTATGCGTTGAAGCCTTTGTATTTATTATGAATACTTTCATCTGACCAAGCTTCAAATGCGTAACCTAAGCCTGATGCGAAGTCATTGACAGTACCGCCACCGTAAAACGCGATATCGATGATGGTTTGACGATCAAGAGCCATAGAGAATGCGCGGCGGAAGTCTACGTTTGTTAACGCTTCATTTTTCGCTGCATCTGGATTCTTGAAGTTAATCATAAATGCTTGAGTGCCCGCTGCAGGGTACCAGTAATGGTGATTTGGACTTGCTGCAGCATAAGTACGATCGATATCTGGAACGAATGATGATGTCCAATCAAGCTCAGAGTTTACGATCTTACCTAGAAGTTGGTCATTGTTTGCAATTTGAGGGACACGTAAACAGTCTACCTCAAGGCTTGCTGCATCCCAGTAATTCGGGTTACGACATTGGATGTAAAGCTGAGGAGTGAATGTGTCGATCTCGGTAAATGGACCAGTACCTACAGGGTTTTCATTGGTAAAGGTTGTTGGATCTTTCACATCTTTCCATACGTGCTCAGCAACGATAGGAACCAGAGAAATCTCATAAGGTACGTTAGAGTTTGCTTCTGTTAGGTGGAAACGAACTTGGTACTCGTTTAATTTCTCAACGCTAGTTACCCATTTATTGATACCACGTTGGTCAAGTTCTGGCTTGCCTTGTAAAAGGGCATAAGAGAACACAACGTCATCAGCTGTAAATGCTTGGCCGTCAGACCATTTAACCCCTTTACGGATATCAAATGTAACGCTCATCAAGTCATCAGACATTTTAAAGCCTTCAGCAAGACGCATTACCGGAGTATTACTGTGCATTTCATTAAATACTACAAGAGGTTCGTAGATGAAGTCAGTTGTAGTACGTAGGTTTGTTGCTAGGTACGGGTTAAAGTTGCGCACCATTGTAGGGTAGAAATCCGGTACGATAGTTAGCTCACTACGTGCTGCTGCTGGAGCTGAAACACTCGTTGCTGCAGCGGCGATTACTGCTGCGGCTAGTGCTGTTTTTTTTATATTGGCAAGCATAGCTGTTCCTTACTATTTGCTTTCATTTCACTAATGGATTTGAATGTTATCAATTGATAAACACTCTCCAAGGCCTACCTCATTATCTGTTAACAAACCGGAGGAGTGAGTCAACTTGAGTGGCCTGTAGACCTTTGGTAGGAGTAAGAAGACACCTTGCAGAGGAAATTATCAATTCCAATTCCCGTTAAAAACGTCAAAACATGACGCTTTGATGTCATAAACGTCAATATTATCGATTTGCTTTCAATGTTGCTCAATTTATCGACAGTGATCAACCTCTCAAATAACTATAAGCACTCCACTTTATGTAAGTGTTCACTACGTATTTTGGCCTTTATTTAAAAGGTTTTTTTTATTTTTTTTGTAAGTGGAGATCTTGCTCACTCCTTCGAATTTTAGTTAATTTGCGTACTTAAATTAAATCTGCCGAATTGTTGTGATTCGGTTCGCAATCTCTATCTTTACTCAATACTATTGGTGATTTTTCACTGTTGAATGAGAATCCTCTGACTTTTTAACTGGAATCTTTATGTTGTTCCCTCCCTTTTTTTCTTTTGTAAAGCAAGGTTTTTGCCTGCCAATACTCGTTAAAATTTTAAGCCATTAAACGACATCAGACACTAGAAAAGCGTTTTGGAGATAGGTAATACCAATCGTAGTAAATAACTGTTCATCCTAGCTGGTTAAAATACTCGATAACTGCGTTAGAATTTTTGATTGTAGAATAACTACTTATCGAAAAATCCTGCCTTGTTCTCAAGCCTTTTTTCTACGCTATTTCTGATCACTTATTTACTGTGATTGGTATAAGAGAGATTATGTGGCCATCTGTGATGCCTTGGCTAGCGGTAATAAAAAACCCGCACTAGGCGGGTTTATGTAGACAATATAGCATTAGCTAGTCAGCAGTTTTTGTAGTTTGTCACGCTGAGTTTCGATATGAGCCCGTTCCGGTCCTTGCTCTTGGCAGTGCTCTAAAATGTAATCTAAAGAGTTTAGAACTGTCCGCCAACGAGGGGTTTTGGGTAGTGTCTCTATTCGCAAGTATTTATCTAACGTCCTTGTCTGCAGAGTGCTTCTATCAAGATACACCCGCCACAAGCCACTTTGTTCGGCGAAGGTAAACTTGCTTTGGCTAGTCACTCTCTCCCAGTAATCTAAAGCACAAGTCATGGCCTCTACGAGGACTTCACGCATCAGATCTTGCTTTGACTGATTATCACCCGATACTTTTTCAGCAATACGGGTAAACTCCCCACCGAGCTCTTTTAATTGTTGAAGTTTCTCTCTATCACCTTCAAAAGCATAACTCGAGAGTGCTTCGATGGCGGTTTCCAGATTATTAATGCGAGCAGCGTTAATATTTCCCCCAACATTAAAAATATACATAGCTTGCAGCCCAGAGCCTTCTGGTAATCGTAGAATATCGGCAGACATGTGCTGACGAGTATCATCTACATAAATATCGATATTGCCGCAATAGTGTTCTTGATCGACAACTAAGTACTTTGGTGCGATCAATTCATCGGCATTAGAGCGTTTTAACTGCTCCTGGCTGCGCCTAAATAACCTAGCGGCGGCCTCATTAGCAAAACGTACTTTATGGTCATCTCGAATGCAGATAATTGCCTCTGGTGCTGACTCTAGTTGTTCAAGAAGGCGGCCTTGTGTTTCTAGCAAGCTGGCTTCAACCATGGCCCGATGTTTAAGTTCTTGCTGTAGTTGTTTGTTTTCGATGCGGCGCTGCTCTGCCTTACTAGCAGACAGATGAGCCACGATCCGAGCTGCCAATTCATGTTTATTAAATGGTTTTGATAGGTAATCATTAGCACCAGCATCAAAGCCACGAACACGATCATCAGTCTGATTTAATGCGGTAAGCATAATGATAGGCAGTTCAGCGTGGTCGTACTGTTCTCTGAGTTTTTCACAAACTTGATAACCGCTAAGACCTGGCATCATGATATCGAGTAGCAACAGTTCTGGTTTCTGTTGTTCAACAGCCGCCAATACTTCATTGCCATCTTTTACTGTGCGGACTTGATAGCCCTCTAAGCGTAAGAAACTGTCTAACACTCGTAAATTGACGGGTTCATCATCAGCGACTAGAAGCAGTGGACCAGAATTATTATCAGGGAGAGTGTTCGGTTCTGGCTGCTCTATTTCTGCAATTTCAGGCGCTTGGAAGTGGCGCGGCTCTATATGACTGGCGAATTGGATCTCTTGGTCTGAAGCTATCGGTAGGGTAAAGCTAAAGGTAGTACCCACCATAGGTTGGCTGCTGACATACAGCGTACCTTGCATCAGTTCAATCAGTTGACGGCTAATCGAAAGCCCAAGTCCAGCACCTTGACGGTAGCGACTTGCATCTTGTCCTGCTTGAATAAGAGGTTCAAAAATATGCTCAAGCTGTTCTGCTGGAATTCCTTGCCCAGTATCGACGACTTGAACACGAATCTTGTCATCGACGGCATTGGCTGAAATAACAATTTTACCTTCAGTCGTATATTTAATCGCATTACCGATTAAGTTATAGAGTACCTGTTCGAGTCTTTGTGGATCGGCTGAAACCCAAACACATTCATCAGGGACTTGGTTAATAATGCGTATTGGTTTTTTACCCAGTAGGTGGCTTGAAAGCTCTAACACTAAACGGGTTGCGCTAGAGAGATCAACAGCACAGCGGTTGATATCCAAACTACCATAACGCATTTTATGGTAGTCCAATAGGTCATCAACCAAGTTTGCTAAGCGTTGTCCACTGCTGATGATAATGCCTAATTGGTAACGATGATCAGCCGTAATCGGGCCATTGGCCCCAGAGACTAAGGCTTCGGCAATCCCCACCATACCGTGCAAAGGTGTTCTTAATTCGTGTGAGGTGGTCGCGAGAAATTCATCTTTTAACTTATTGGCTAAGTGTAGTTCTTCATTTTGTTTTCGGATCAGTTGGATATTGCTTTCAAGTTCTTTGTTTTGCGATTTGATCAACTGCATTTTTTCACGAATAGATCGTTGCATGCGTTCAAAGCTAACCGCCAAACGGCCGATCTCATCTTTGCGTTCAGTATTGATGACGTTTTCATCCAGATCACCTGCGGATACTTTTTCGGCTGCCCATGTCAGCTTCAATAGTGGAGACGTAATGAAGTTGGATAAGTAGTGAGAGGCGATGACCACTAAAATAATGGCGGTCAGCATGGCAAAAATAAACAGTTTTTCTAGCTGGTGGACTCGTGCGTAAGCCTCTTTCTCTGGAAGTTCAACGACTAAAGCCCACTGCAGGCTAGTGGTGATAACCGGAGTGTAGGCCGCGATGGTTTTTTCATCCAAGGTATTGGTGTAGGTGCCAACGGAACTGATTCCTGAGAGTGCCAAGTTAATGACCTTTTGGCTTTTATCGATTTCTACTTGCTCATATTCCAAAGTGCGGGATAGATGATCCTGACCAACCAGTAAGGTTTTTATTTGTGAGGTTTTGTTGGTATCTGCCACCAGTTTTGTAATGCCATTATTTGGCAAACGGAACATGGCATAACTGTGCAGATAACCTTGTTGAATGATAGGTGCTCCTAGCCACGCGACTTGCTTACCATCTTGTGGTGAGAAATCTGAAACGATGACCGGAGTATATTCACCATTACTTTTATGATGCTCGTTGACTTCCTGTGTCAAACGGTGGAAAGTTTTTCCTATATTGGAGTCTTTATATTTTCCGGTGAGTAGGTTCGTTCCGTAGTTATCATGTTTATAGACTGAATAAACAACATCCCCAGCAATGTCGACTAATAAAATATCATCAAAATCCGATCGTTTTAGTAATTCTAAATAAGCCCAGTGATATCGTTTATGCAACAAACGATATCTTTCACTGCCCACATAACTACTTGATTGAGGCAAAATGGAAGTTTTTATTTGATCGCCAGAACCTGGGATGTAGCGCTGCTGTGCATGTTCTCGTGCTTGTTTAATGTCAGGACCAAGTCTTTGAAATGCATTAACTAAACCGTAAAATCGCCCACCGCTGGCATAGGCAAGTTCTGAGCGGACAAAGCCCATTACTTCCGATTCTTTGGCCGCGAAGTAGTCGAATAATTGCTGCTGCTTATTATCACGAACGGAAAGTAAGTGAGAGGTGCTTTGTTCTTGCAGGTCTTGACTGTGTGATTGGAGAAAAAAGATGGCCATCACCGTCAAAGGGGTGATACTTAGTACAAGAAAAGCCAGCATCAATGTATTTTGCAGGCGTTTAAATTTTTGCTTACGAGAGAACCTAAACATAGAAAAAGGCGTTACTTTCTGTGAGGCTTTAACTGTTTCCAGTTAAAGCAAATGAAAAACAAAGAAAACTTAAAGCAATGAAATTAACAAGTTTTTTTACTTTGACAAGTAAGTCCTATTGAAAGTGTTGTCATCAACGCAAAATTAGCTATAACGGTATGTGCCAATGCCGTGGTTAGATGGATTAAACTGCTAAGGTGAAATGTTTTAAGACTTCTTAGCATGATAAATGACAAATTTATTGGTCTTATTTATTGTCTCACAATTACCATAGGCGTGATTGATAATGGGAGCATATTTTAGAAAACTATTGGCGACGATAAATAACTCACCATTTGATGTTTGATGGCTAGGTGCATCTGCGAGTAAAGTTTCTGTGGCGCTATAGCTAGTCTCTAAACCTGAGTGGAATGGTGGGTTGCTGACGATGAACTGGTAGTTGCTGTTTGTGTCAGAGTAGACATCTGAGGCAAATACTTTTCCGCTTAAACCATTAGCGGCTAAAGTTGCTTTGCTTGATTCAATAGCCAGTGCGCTAATATCACACATTTCCAGTTCAATATCGCTATTGAGTGTTGCCATGACAGTACCGAGTACACCAGCACCACAACCGAAATCGAGCACTTTACCTCTGAGGTTCGGTAGTGTGTCGAGCAATAATTGGCTACCGAGATCAAACTCACCATGGCTGAATACACCCGGTAGGCTTTTGATAATCAATGAATGTTGTTGATATTGAACTTGATAGGTTTTGAACCAGTCACTGATGTCAAAGGTGGCTGGTTGTTCGATACATTGCCCCCAATAAAAAGAACAACGACGCGCAGAGTCATACTTTTTTACTATGCCGTAGGGTTGGAACATTTTTTCGATGCTCTTTACACCAGAGCGATTTTCACCAACAACCACGATCTCGGTATTTTTACCTAATTTAGCAAGTAACATTGCAAGCAGATACTCCGCTTCTAACTTAGCTTTAGGCCAGTAAAGTAAAATCAGATCAGCGTTGGTTTCTGCTACAAATTGAGCGCCAAAATATCGTTGTATCTGGCTATGAGCGTTTAACTGGCGATAGTAACCATAATGGGTAGTGAACACCGAAACTGAACGGCAATGATGAGTTAATTCAACCGGAAATAGGTCTTCAACCTCTCCGGCAACTAAAACATGCTTATCGGCGAAATAAGCGAGTTGACGTTGGGCAATTTGACTCGGTGCGGTGTAAGGTAACATGGGGAACTCTACGCTAAAAAATAGGGGCCGATTTTCGCATAATCGTCCCCTTGCTTGAAGTTATTTCTACTGTATTTAGCTGTTGTCTTGCTGGTTTAGAAACTCTTTAAATTCTTCTTCATAAATGTTGAACAGCACCATGGTAATGGCAAAAATCAATGGACCATAAATTAAGCCAATCAAACCAAATAGTTGAATACCACCTAGTAATGAAAAGAAAATCAGTAAAGTGTTCATACCTGAGCTGCCTTGCATTAATAGTGGACGAAGTAGGTTATCGATAGAGCCGACAATTGCAATGCTCCAAACCGCAAGGAAAATGGCCCAAGTCGTATCGCCTATCAAAAATAAATAAGCGGTGGCTGGAATCCAAATTAATGCTGTACCAACGACTGGAATGAACGAGGCAAAGCCCATCATGGTTCCCCAGAATAGGCCAGGGAAACCTGCAAGCCACATCCCCAAACCACCAGCAAACCCTTGTGCTATTGCCGTCAAAAATGACCCCATTACTGCTGATTTAGAGACTTGCTCAATTTCAGATAGTAGCTTGTCTTCTTGGGTGCGTGAAAATGGCAATATGTGTCGAATGACATTGATGATTTTGTCGTGATCACGTAATAAAAAGAACAACACGAACAGCATCAAAAAGAAATCCATCAAAAAGTTGGTGGCATCGCCAAGGATTTTTGCACTAATACTGACCAGATTCGAGCCAAATGAAGTGGCAAATTGTCCTACTCTTTGTGCGATCTGTTGTGGCTGTATTTCATCAAAAGGTAAGTATTGGTTAGCGATCGATAACCCTTTAACCACCCAAGGATGAGCAAAAACGGTTTGGATGCCGCCATGAGTTACCCATTGATACATATTTTGAGAAAATAAAGAGCCTTGTTGGACAATTGCCGCGAAAACAAATAGCAATGGAATCACAATAATAAAAGTTAAGATCACGCAGGAAATGAGCGAAACAGTATTTTTATGTTTCGGCATTTTGCGTTCAAGCCATTCGTGAATAGGGAACATCAGTAACGAAATAATAAAGGCCATCACAATGGAGTTAATATAAGGCTCGACTAGTAAATAGCACGCTATTGCAGAAGCCAGTAGTGCAAACACCAACACCCAATGACTAGAGGTTATTTTTATTTTTTCAGGCACTTTTTATTCTCACAAAATAAGGTATTGGTTTTATAATGGCTGTAAATCAGCGCGTTATCAATGAGGAACTCTGGATATGGGCTGTTGCAACAATGAAAAAGGGTGCAGTGGAAAGTCACATCAGCGGCGTAAAGTGCCTTGGTTTACCCTCACTTTGCTCGTGCTTGGTATGTTAGTTGCGCTAAATTGGCAATAAAAAAGGCTGCGTGTGCAGCCCTTTGGGTTACAAAAGATAGTGTTTAAGCTTCTGCGGCAATAATCGCTAAGCTGCGATCGGCTGCTTCTAGCGTTGCTTCAATCTCTTTAGTGCCATGAGCTAATGAAGTAAAGCTTGCTTCAAAAGCAGAAGGGGCTAAGTATACACCATGTTCAAGCATCAAATGGAAGAAGCGTTTAAAGCGTTCAACATCGCACTTTGTTACATCTTCATAGCATGTCACTCGTTCTTGCTCGGTAAAGAAGAAGCCGAACATGCCACCCACTTGGTTAACTACCATTGGAATACCGTGTTTATCTGCTAATTCTTTAAAACCATCAGCTAAGTGTTTGGTTTTTGAATTTAGACGTTTTTCATTGCCTTCTTCTTTAAGCAGCGATAAACAGGCGTAACCTGCAGCCATCGCTACAGGGTTTCCTGATAGCGTCCCCGCTTGGTAAACTGGTCCAGTTGGTGCGATATATTGCATCACTTCTTTGCGTCCACCAAATGCGCCAACAGGCATGCCACCACCAATCACTTTACCTAATGTGGTTAAATCTGGTTTGATGTTGTAATACGCTTGAGCGCCACCTAAAGCGACACGAAAACCCGTCATGACTTCATCAAAAATCAATAGTGCGCCTTCTTGGTCACAGATTTCACGCAGCCCTTCATGAAAGCCTTCAACAGGTGGAATACAGTTCATGTTGCCAGCAACAGGTTCAACGATGATACAGGCAATTTCCCCTTTATTAGCGGTAAATAGCTCGCGTACAGAATCTAAATCATTAAACGTTGCGGTTAGGGTATGCTTAGCAAAGTCAGCCGGAACGCCAGGAGAGCTTGGCTGACCCAAAGTCAGTGCGCCTGAACCTGCTTTAACCAGTAAACTATCGGCGTGACCATGGTAGCAACCTTCAAATTTCATAATTTTATCGCGGCCAGTATAGCCACGAGCTAAACGAATCGCGCTCATTGTTGCTTCTGTACCAGAGCTAACCATGCGCAATTGTTCCATCGATGGAACCAGTTCAGAGACCAGTTCCGCCATATCAATTTCCATTTCAGTGGGGGCACCGAAGCTTAGGCCGCGCTGCGCTGCACTGATCACTGCTTCACGGATAACCACGTGGTTATGGCCTAAAATCATTGGCCCCCAAGAACCAACGTAATCGATATAGGCTTTGCCATCGGCATCAAAAATCAAAGGGCCGTCTGCGCGGTCGATAAAAATCGGCGAGCCGCCAACACCATTAAAAGCACGGACTGGAGAATTAACACCGCCAGGAATAGATCGTTGTGCTTTTTGGTAAAGCTCTGCTGATTTGGTCATGGATTTATCCTCTTTTGCTCGTTCGGACCAGTTGCGGGGCATTGTATACCCAAATGAACCAAAGACACTTTTTTTCACTGATTTTCTGAGCGCTTTCACAGCCAGCGGTGTTAAACATGGTGTACAACTGGTGATACAACCACTAGTTTACTGTTCACTATCTGTAAAATCAGAGTTTAAGTTAAGTGATGATGAATACTTGAACGAATAGGTCGGGTATTGGATAATCGATTCATTATTAAAAAAGAGTCACCTTTGCAGGTATGAATTGATCATAATATACCCCAACAACTTGCAGTTGCAGCTAGGCTGCTGGTGAGCTAACCCCATGAGCATAGATAAACGATGTGATGGGGTGAGCGAACGTAGCCAATTCCGCTGTAGTTTCAAGTTGGAAAGGTATAAGCCTGACGGGTATTTACACGAGTGAGAGAGGTCATCGTGAGTGAAGTAAACGTACCATTGTCGTTTTCTGATACAGCTGCAAAACGCGTTCAAATGTTAATTGCTGAAGAAGAAAACCCTGCATTAAAGCTGCGTGTATACATTACAGGTGGTGGTTGTAGCGGTTTCCAGTATGGTTTTACCTTTGATGAAAATGTCAATGAAGGTGATACCACGATTGTTAATAGCGGTGTAACCCTAGTGGTTGACCCTATGAGCTTACAATATCTCATTGGCGGTGTTGTTGATTATACCGAAGGGTTAGAAGGTTCACGTTTTTTTGTGAATAACCCTAATGCCACAACAACATGCGGTTGTGGTGCATCATTTAGCGTATAAATGATGCATATTTAGCTAGACAAATGAACTAGTTAACAAGCCCTACGTATGAGGATGTTTCGTAGGGCTTTGCCGTCCAGGCAATAACATAATAAGGGATTATCTATGCCAGATACTCAGGCGAGCAACCGACAGTTCGGTGGCTTTTTTACGCAAAGACCATGGCTTATTTCTACTTTTTTCATCGTGCTTCTTGCTCTTTGGCTAGGACTTGGTTCGTTGAAAGCTGAAGAACCTCGCCAGAAATCCGTCACAACTATTCCCTTAGCTAAAGTTGTTTACCAATCATTTCAAGCACAACAAACCGATAAACGTATTGATTTATACGGTCGAACGGCGCCGGATCGCGTAGCAACTATTGGCGCTGAAATTGCGGGGAAAATTACTCAATTAACGGCTACTAAAGGTCAATCAATCACCAAAGGGCAGCCAATCCTTACCATTGATAAAGGTGATTTAACTGCACAATTAGACAGTGCTCAAGCGCTTTTACAAGTGAAGCAAAAAGAGTTCAAAGCCGCACAATCATTAAAAAGTCGAGGTTTACAAGGTGAGGTGGCGTTTGCTACTGCGCAGGCAGCTTTAGCTGATGCCAAGGCGATGGAAAGCCGTGCAAAATTAGCGTTGCGTAATACATCGGTGGTTGCTCCTTTTGACGGTATTGTTGAAAATCTTTTGGTAGAAAAGGGTGACTTTGTTGGTATCGGTGACCCGATAGCGACGTTTATTGATTTAAGTAAATTAGTCATCGAGGCGGATGTGAGCGAGAGACATATCCAGAAAATAAAACAAGATCAGCTCGCCACAATTCGTTTTATTGATGATTCAACAGTAGAGGGACGGGTGAGGTATATTTCCCGGGTTTCTTCACCAACCACCAATACTTTTGCCATTGAAGTTGAACTGGCTAACCCAAACCAAACCATTCCTGCCGGCGTTAGTGCAGAGGTAGAGCTCAGTCTAGAAATGCAACTTGCTGTGAAAATAACACCAGCCATGCTTGCGTTAGATGCTGATGGCAACCTTGGCGTCAAAACCTTAGTTGAAGATCGCGTCCGTTTTATGCCCATTAATTTAGTCAAAGCAGAACAAGACGGAGTATGGCTAACTGGGCTTGGTGAGAAGGTTGATATTATCACCGTTGGGCAAGGCTTTGTGCGAGATGGCGATCAAGTGATTGCGGTCAAGCAAGCAAACGCTGAAGCACAGTAGGAGGCGCGATGTTTTCCATTATTGATGCGGCGCTATCACGTTCGCGAGCCATGCTGTCATTGCTACTGCTGAGCTTAATTGCGGGCATAGCAACCTATTTGACCATTCCGAAAGAGTCTAGCCCTGACATCACAATTCCAATTATCTATGTTTCTGTCAGCCATCAAGGTATTTCACCGAGTGATGCCGAGCGTCTTATCGTACGCCCTTTAGAGCAGGAAATGCGCTCGATTGAGGGAGTAAAAGAGATGACTTCGAATGCTTCTGAAGGACATGCTTCGGTGGTGTTGGAGTTTAATGTTGGCGTTAATCTAGATAAAGCAATGGCAGATGTTCGAGATGCGGTTAACTTAGCAGAGCCAAAACTACCAGCAGACAGTGATGAGCCGACGGTCAATGAAGTGACGCTAGCTTCTGAGCAGCCGGTATTGTCGGTGGTGTTGTATGGTACTGTTCCTGAAAGAACAATTGTGCAAATTGCGCGTCAACTTCGAGATAAATTAGAGAGTTATCGTCAAGTGCTGGAAGTTGATATTGCAGGGGATCGTGACGATATTGTTGAGATCATCGTCGATCCGTTGTTAATGGAGAGCTACGGGTTAGATCAAGGTGATATCTATAACTTAATTGCGCTCAATAACCGAGTAGTTGCTGCCGGATTTGTAGATACTGGTTATGGTCGCTTTTCGGTGAAGGTCCCTTCAGTATTTGACTCACTGAAAGATGTATTAGAGCTTCCAGTTAAGGTTGATGGTAAGCAAGTGATCACTTTTGGTGATATTGCTACGGTCCGGCGGGCATTTCGTGACCCAGAAAGTTTTGCGCGTTTAGATGGTAAGTCTGCGGTGGTTTTGGATGTTAAAAAGCGGGCGGGCGAAAATATTATTGATACCGTAGAGCTAGTCAAAGCGGTAATGAACGAAGCGCAAAAGCGAGAGGAATGGCCAAACAACTTACTAGTCAAATACACATGGGATGAATCCAAAGATGTGGAGAGCATGCTCAATGATCTACAAAACAATATTCTTTCTGCCATTATTTTGGTGGTAATTGTTATTATCGCGATTTTGGGGATGAGAACCGCCCTATTGGTCGGCATTTCGATCCCTGGATCATTTCTAACTGGGTTGTTGGTTCTGTCGCTGTTTGGTTTAACCGTTAACATTGTCGTACTGTTTTCATTGATTATGGCCGTTGGCATGTTGGTTGATGGGGCGATAGTCGTCACGGAATTCGCTGATCGCCGCATGCAAGAAGGTACGCCTCGTAAACAGGCGTATCGAGATGCAGCAAAACGTATGGCATGGCCGATAACCGCTTCAACGGCCACGACACTTGCTGCTTTTGCTCCCTTGCTCTTTTGGCCAGGTGTTACCGGTGAGTTCATGAAGTACTTGCCTTTAACTTTGATAGCAACACTAGCGGCCTCTTTGGTTATGGCGCTGTTGTTTGTGCCAGTACTCGGTAGTTTAATCGGCCGGCCACAGTATGTATCCGCGCAAAGTCAGGTCCGAATGCAGGCATTGCATGATGGTGACTTCACACAAGCAACGGGTATCACTAAGCTTTACTACCACACTCTTGCCATTGCGATTAAGCACCCACTGAAAATTTTGCTCAGTGCTATTTTACTGGCGATCGCGATTGGTTTTACCTATGCCAAGGCTGGGCTAGGGGCAGAGTTTTTCCCGGAAGTTGATCCGCCTTATTTTAATGTCAAAGTACGATCTTATGGCGATCTTTCTATTCAAGAGAAAGATGTGATCATGCAGGAAATCGAGCAAGTGATGCTCGGCCATGAGGAGTTTGAAAGCGTTTATACTCGCACTGGTGGTGAAGATGAAATCGGTCAAATTCAAATAACCCCTGTTGATTGGCAATACCGACGTAGCGTAAAAGTTATCATTGAAGATCTCAAAGCTGTGACCAATCAATTTGCTGGTGTAGAAATTGAGTATAAATTTCCCGATGCAGGACCACCGGTTGAGAATGATCTGGTGATCGAAATGTCGGCTCGCACACCAGAAAACCTTGAAGTCGCGGCTAAAATAGTCAGGCAATGGGCGGATAATAACCCAGCCTTAACTAATATTAGTGACACTTCGAGCAAAGCGGGAATTGACTGGCGTATTGATATTCGTCGCGATGATGCCTCGCGTTTTTCCGCAGACGCCACCTTGGTTGGCAATACCGTTCAGTTTGTCACTAATGGCTTAAAAATTGGTGATTACTTGCCTGATGATGCGAATGAAGAAGTCGATATCTTGGTTCGTTATCCGGAAGAGAAGCGAGATATTGGCCGCTTTGATCAATTACGAGTCAACACGCCAGTTGGTCTGGTGCCGATAACCAACTTTGCTCAGATTAAGCCTGACCATAAACAAGATACCATCAAGCGTATTGATGGACGACGCGTTATCGACATTATGGCGGATCTCAATGAAGGCTATAACCTTGCGTTAGAGTTGCCGAAAGTGACTCAAGCTTTGTCTGAGCTAAACTTACCAAGCGGTGTTGAATTTAAGTTGCGTGGTCAAAATGAAGAGCAGGAGCATTCATCTGCGTTTCTGCAAAATGCATTTTTGATTGCCCTAGCCGTTATGGCGCTAATTCTGGTCACTCAATTCAACAGTTTCTATCAAGCGTTCCTCATTTTAAGTGCGGTGCTGTTCTCAACGGTCGGCGTTTTTGCTGGGTTACTTATCTTCCAAAAACCGTTTGGCATCATTATGTCAGGAATTGGTGTAATTGCGTTGGCTGGTATTGTGGTGAATAACAATATTGTACTGATTGATACTTACAACCAACTGTTAGGCCGAGGTTTATCAAAGCAAGAAGCGATCTTACGTACCGGTGTTCAGCGCTTAAGACCGGTAATGCTTACCACCGTGACGACAATTCTTGGCTTATTGCCCATGGTTCTTGAAATGAACATTGACCTGATTAACCAAAAAATTGAGTTTGGTGCGCCAAGTACGCAGTGGTGGTCACAGCTTGCAACGGCAGTTGCTGGTGGGTTGACCTTTGCAACGATGTTAACCTTAGTATTGACGCCTTGTTTACTGATGCTTGGGCGGCAACGGGTTCAGACTGACAGTGAAAATAGCTAACGTAACAAAGTAAAGCCCACAGCATTGGGCTTTATCTTTGTCATCAAATCAGCAACTTATTATTTGCTAGCGTACAGTAATTGACTATAGCGTTCTAATTTACCCATACGAATTTGTGCGTTGGCAATGAAGGTCGTTTTCGCTTTGCCCGTTAGTGATTTTGACTGCGGTAAAGAGACCGTTCTTGGGTTTTTATGCACTCCGTTAACGAGAAATTCATAGTGCAAGTGCGGGCCGGTAACTCGCCCTGTGCCCCCCAAAGTACCGATGGTTTGTCCTTGCTTAACACGCTGACCGGTTTTGACCAAGCGGCGTTGTAAGTGCAAATATTTGGTGATGTAGGTATTGCTATGGCGGATAAATACGTAATTACCATTAAATTGGTTATAGCTAGATTTCTCGACAACGCCATCACCGGCAGCCCAAATTGGTGTGCCGACAGGAGCGGCGTAATCAGTACCACGGTGGGCGGTTACTTTTCCTGTCACTGGGTGGCGGCGTGTTGGGTTGAAGTTTGAAGTCACGCGACGAAAATCGATAGGCGAGCGTAAGAAGGCTTTTTTCATCGCCCGGCCATTTTCGTCGTAGTAATTGCCCGTGCTGTCATCAAGAATGGCCGTGAACTGGGTACCTTGGTTGGTAAAGGTGGCGGCAATAATATTGCCTCTGCCAATGATTTCACCTTCAACCACTTTTTCTTGATAAAGCAATTTGAATTGGTCACCTTCACGAATATCGAGCGCAAAGTCGATGTCCCAGCCAAATATCCCCGCCAACTCCATGATTTGGTTCGCTGTCAGGCCCGCGGATATCGCAGCATTCCAGAAATTGGAGGTAATGCTCGCTTCAGCATAATTGTATTGGTACACCACCTCTTTTTTATCAAACTCAGAGGTGAAACTGTCCCCAGACTTGGTAATACGGAAACTTTCAAATGCATTAATTTTTCGTTTAAGTTGAATTAACTCATTATTTTCATCAAATCCGAACTGCAGTTCATCATCAGGGTTCAAGCGTGATAATTGGTGGTTAATATCATCGTTAGTCGATGTAAGTTGATAAAGTAAACGCGAAGAAAGTCCAATCCGCTGAAACAGTACGGCGGTGCTTTCGCCAGGGCGAACCTGATATGTTTCCCAACGCATTACCGCAGATGGGGCGATAGACATGCCGGGAGAGAGTACTTCAGCGTTTATTGTCAGTGGATAATGCCGACCAATTTCCAAGCGTTCTTGATCTCTCGATAGGTCTTTTGGATCGGGCAGAAAAAACAGAGCAAATACAATGATGGCACTGAGAAAAGCGATAAGGGCTCTGTGTATCCAAGGAAGACGAGCAAAAATAGACAGCATATTCAGTTTCGTTTAGTAAATTATAAAAAAATTGGCCAGTTCGTTAGTCTAACTGGTTTCAAAAAGCATCGCTATTCAAGTAAGATGTTCAACTATTAAATTTTGCCAAATCTGTAGGAGTGAACAAGAATGGCGAGTATTGAAGCGGCTTTAGCTGAGATTAAACGCGGCGTTGAAGAGCTAATCCCAGAAGAAGAATTAATCGCGAAGCTAAAAGAAGGTCGCCCACTACGCATTAAGTTAGGCGCAGATCCAACGGCACCAGACATTCACCTTGGTCACACGGTGATTTTAAACAAACTTCGTACTTTCCAAGACCTTGGTCATGAAGTCACGTTTTTGATCGGTGATTTCACCGGTATGGTTGGTGATCCAAGTGGCAAAAATACCACTCGTCCACCGTTGACGCGTGAAGACGTATTGCGTAACGCTGAAACCTATAAAACGCAGGTGTTTAAAATCTTAGACCCAGCTAAAACTAAGATTCAGTTTAACTCGGAATGGTTATCGCAATTGGGCGCAGAAGGTATGATTCGCCTTGCATCAAACCAAACCGTGGCTCGTATGTTAGAGCGTGATGACTTTAAAAAGCGTTATGCGAACGGCCAACCTATTGCTATTCATGAATTTATGTATCCACTCCTACAGGGTTATGATTCAGTAGCAATGGAAACGGACGTTGAGTTAGGTGGTACTGACCAAAAATTCAACCTACTGATGGGGCGTGAATTGCAAAAAGCCAATGGTCAGAAGCCACAAATTGTGTTGATGATGCCATTGCTTGTCGGCTTAGACGGTGAGAAAAAAATGTCTAAGTCTGCGCATAACTACATCGGTGTTAGCGAATCACCAAGTGAAATGTTCGGTAAAATCATGTCGATCTCCGACACCTTGATGTGGAGCTACTATGAACTGCTTTCATTCCGTCCATTAGCGGAAGTTGAACAGTTTAAAGTGGATGTCGAAAGTGGCACTAATCCTCGAGATATTAAGATCTTACTTGCTAAAGAAATTATTGCTCGCTTCCATTCAGAAGCCGATGCCGATGCGGCTGAGCAAGAATTCATTAACCGTTTCCAAAAAGGTGCAATGCCTGACGAAATGCCAGAGTTTGAATTTGATGCCGGTATTGCAATTACCAACTTGTTAAAAGATGCAGGCCTAGTTGGCTCAACGTCTGATGCAATGCGAATGATTAAGCAAGGTGGCGCAAAGCAAGACGGTGAGAAAATCGAAGATACTAAGTATCTACCAACCGCTGGCACGTACGTTTATCAAGTTGGTAAGCGTAAGTTTGCACGAGTTACGATAAAATAAGCCTATTGTGAACGTTAAAGCGCCTGCGGGCGCTTTTTTATTGGTTGCCTATTTATTCTATTTTTATGATTACTTATCAATAAGTTGAAATGAATTAAAAACTTTAAAATCAGGCTGTATTTTAGTTTTACTTTTGGTAGACTCATGCCACTGCTAATTGGGCAGTACCTTCGGAGATTTATATGAACAATACCGACCATCCCCCTAGTATGAAGGGAGAAAAATAACCGCTTTCGGTATTGGCGAGCTTCGTTCCTACCTTAGGTGGTAGGGCATTCCTTTTCTATTCAGTCCTTTCTATATTTTTCTCCTTATCTCTAGATTGAGATGAAAATCACTGATCAACGTTTTTATGACCGCAGCATTATTCGCTGCTGTGATATTGGGTTGTTTGGGGTTCATTTCGGTGGTCGTTACCTTTGCCAATCGGGAGATTCGCCATGACGGTAATGAGCAACATCTACATTGAAAATTCACCAAGCTTTTCTCAAGAAGAGATCGGTGCAGCACGTAATGCATTTTTACAGTATGAGCAGGAGAAACAGGTACATTTACTCACCGTAATGCCTATTGAAGAGGCTGTCGCTATTTTGCGTCATTGCTCGGTGGGGTATGTGCAACAACTATTAACTGAATTAGACAAAGATGGTCATGACATGTGTGCACGTCACTATGCTAACCAACTTGGTTTTATTTATTCAGAGGTCGAAACTTCACAAAGCTATTTAACTACTAGTGTGCTCGAACACGTCAAACAACGTATTGGTTGGATCATTGTGTTAGCGCTATTAGGCATCGTATCAGGGCTTATTATTACCCAATACGAAGATACTTTAAGTCAACTAGTGTTATTAGCCGTGTACATGCCAGTCATCGCGGCGGCGGGCGGCAATACTGGCTCGCAAGCCGCGACATTGGTTGTACGCGCGTTAGCGGTTGGGGAATTAAAAAAGCGTCAATGGTTACTTGTGCTGTGGAAAGAGAGCCGGGTAGCTGTTTGCCTTGCTGTGGCGATTTCTGCGGTGATGGTCGCGCGCATTATGCTATTTAGTGATGCCAATTCAGCGGGTGGCTTTAGCTTGCAAAGTATTGCCTTGGCAATAGCAGTGGCGTTGTTTATCCAAGTGACTATTTCGACCACTATTGGCGGTATATTGCCGATCATTGCGCGAGTGTTTAAATTAGACCCCGCCGTGCTCGTCAGCCCTGTGCTGGCCTCTATGGTTGATATTTCTGGTATGTGGATCTATTTCAATGTGGTTAACTACTTCTTAGGATTAAGCTGACTGAATTTGACCACATCTTGGAAAAAAAGCGTCTCAAATTGAGTAATAGGAGCAGTAACATTAGGTTGGCTGCTTCTATTATTTGGGTAGTAATCGGTCACAAACTGGACGAATAGAGTACTTGGCTTGCCCTGTTTGTCTAAGCCAAACCCCGCCATGTTATAACTGCCATATAACGAACCACTCTTGGCAACTAACTGCCCTTTAACATTTTGCCCGCGCATGCTAGAACGATAGCGTAAAGTGCCTGATTCGCCTGCTTTGGGCATTATCGCAATTAAGCCTAGTGTGTGATCATTTTGCCAAATGTAGTTGAGGATATTAGCCATGCTGTTGATTGAAAGTCGATTATTTCGTGATAAACCGGAACCATCAGCAAGTTGAGCATGTTCGAGATTGACCCCAGTGCGAGATAAGATGATCTGTTTAATTGCCTCGGTACCATTATTAAAGCTGCCCGGTTGAATGAAAAAGTGGCGACCCAATGTTTTTGTGAGGCTATCAGCGATCAAATTGTCCGATTCTTTGAGCATGATCTCTAGCAATACCTCAAGTGGCTGGGATTGGTGCTTTGCAATAACACGTCCTTTTTCAGCATGGTAGCGGCCCACTTTCACTTCACCTTCTAAGCTAATTCCGATCTGTTTTAGCTGTTTATAGATCATTCGAGTGGTATACAAGTTAGGATCTTGCACGGCAAATTTGAGCGGTAATGGTTTACTCCGCTCGGCTAAGCAGCCATTTAATTGGTAATTATTTTGCTCAGAGGTGGTTAGTTCTAAATCGCAACGGGTACTTTCTTGTTCGAGTTTGCTAACCGTTTGCGCATTAGTCGTTACATGAATCGGGTACTGCTCAGGAACGTAGACGCGGGTTTTTCTATCATCTTGAGTATAGATAGAAGCTTGTACACAGTTGCCATCTAAGGTGATGGCTGTAGATGGGGCGCTATAGCATACCCCTAGAATATCCCACGGCGAACCGACTGCGCGGTCGTAACCGCTAAAAATGGAATTATCTAACCAGAGATCACCACTAATTCTACTTAATCCTTGTTTTTTGAGGGTGGTAAGTAGATTTTTGAGATCTTGGTTGGTTAATGTTGGATCGCCAGAAAAGCGAATGATGATGTCATTGCCACTGTGCGTGAGCGTAGTTGAAAAACGATATTGATCACCGAGCTCCAGTTTGGCTGCTAGGGCAGTAACCAGCTTTAATGTGCTGGCTGGTGGAAAATAAAGACCGAGATTGTCTGTTTGCTGGAAAATATGTTCAGAACCTAATGGCTTTACCAGCAGCCCGACACGGCTTCCTTGAGGTAAGGCTTCAAGTGGCGAGTAGGCAAAGGCTGTAAAGGTAGAACTACTGAGTAGCAGCACAAAAGAAACAAGTGAGATAAAGCGGCGATGCAGTAGTGACATAATCAGTATTTCAAAACAGAGTGTGGCTGACAGTATAGCGAGATACAAAAACGCCTGCTAGTCAGCAGGCGTTTGGCATCTAAGACATTAAGTCAATAGATTAGAAGTCGTAACGAAGACCTAGAGCTAGCTCATCTTCAGCTTGTGCTTTAGTTGCAGTGCTGATTAGACCAGCGTTATTTTTAACTGAACCGATCTTATCGCCTTCATCAATCATGTTGAAGTTGTAAGAGATGTAAGTACGGAAGTTAGGCTTGAAGTAGTAGGTGTAGTCAATTGCAAAGTTATTTGCAGAAGTCTCATCAAAAGTTTCAGCGTTGTTGTACGTTGCTGTAATTGCAGATGAGCCTGGTAGTTTGTAACCGAATGCAACTTCATAACCAGTGTAATCACCGTTAGTCTCTGCTTTTTCACCATCAGTGTAAATAGCAGCGATATAGGCATCAGAGATAGCTAAAGATGCTGCAACCATGTACTCGTTTTGCTCATCTTGGTCTGCGTAGCCAGCACCTAGTTTGAAACCAGTGTCGCCGAATGCATAGATACCAGAGATTGAGTAACCGTCAGCACGGTTATCATCATAACCAGAATCTGTTGATGAGTCTGTACGGTCAGCAAAACGGTAGCTTGCTTTTAGACCAAAGTCAGCAAATTGACCTTTGTACGACAGCATGTTGTCAGTACGGTCAGCAACAGCGATTTTATCTGCTGCAGAGTTACCGTGGTAAGACATGATATCTGTGAAATCTGTGATAACACCTAGTGCACCGTCGTTTTTACCGTAAGTCACTTCACCGAAGTTACCACCGATACCAGCGTAACCATAACGATTATCAAGGTCTGAACCTGATTTTTGATCACCATCAACGGTTACGTCATTATCTGCAGTAGTGAATTCACCTTCGTAGAAACCAACACCGTATAGGCTGTCGTTGATCGCAACTTTACCTAGGAAGTTCAAACGTACACGAGAGTTGTCTTGAGCTTTACCATCTTTAAGAGACAGACGCGCTTCAGCACGACCGCCGATTTCTAGAGTGTTGCCTTGAGAGCTGTACACTGTAGAGCCAGCACGGTCACTGCTTTGGTTTACGCCTTCTGCGTTTACGCCTGTAGCCACTGCTGCGGCTGATACTGCTAGAGCAATCAGAGTTTTGTTCATCTTATTTAGTCCTAATTTATTGTTCATAAATTTTTATTTCCGACGTATGTATCGTCCTAAGAGAAATAATAAATACCAAATATATTGCATATGTTAGCTTTGTGTAAAACCTTAAAAAATCATATACGACAAGGTGCTTTTAATATTTCTTGTGTTACTTTTTACCCTTAAGTTCCCTTATTAGTTAGTAAAATGATATAAATCGAACTTATGAACGATGGTTTATTTGTGGTAAATAAATATCAAGCCTTTGTTTTTTATTAAATAAAATTAATTTTTAAAACTGATTCGATCTGTTCTGTTTTTATTTTTTTTTAGTGAGATGAGTCGGTTTTTTGTGCGAAATGATTTGCCTTATAGTGTGGCGGTGAGTATTTCACTGCCGTTTTTTTTGATTCAATTGACAAAAGATGATCAAAGAGTCACTTGATTTCAGGTGATTTAGTCACAAAGTTTGATTACACTAATTAGTAATTATGTTGTTCCATCTACTACCTAGCCTAACAGGTTGGGTAGTTTTGTTTTGCCCAAAGAAAGTTTTGGCATATGAGGTGTAAAATGGAAAAAGTTCCAATGACAGTACGTGGTGAACAGCTACTGCGTACCGAGCTAGATAGGCTATTAAAACTGCGCCCACAAATTTCAGAAGCTATCGCAACTGCGCGTGAGCTTGGCGATTTAAAAGAGAATGCTGAATATCATGCCGCTCGTGAAGAGCAGGGCATTTGCGAAGCTCAAATTCGCGATATCGAATACAAGCTTTCTGTTGCTCAAGTGATTGATGTCACTAAAATGGAAAATACGGGTAAAGTAATTTTTGGTTCGACAGTAACAGTGATCGATGTCAATACCGACGAAGAAAAGCGTTATCAAATTGTCGGTGAAGATGAAGCTAATATTAAATTGGGCCGAATTTCTGTTAGTTCTCCGATTGCACGCGGTTTGATCGGTAAAATGGAAGGTGATGAAGTGATTATTGCCACCCCAGGTGGCGATAAAGATTTCGAAATTGACAAAGTTGAATACATTTAACTCTGAAGGTCAGAAATCAAAAAGGTCGCAACATGCGACCTTTTTTGTCTTTATCCATGACTAAATAGAGAATAACGATAGACTCTATTTGCGAGGAATTTCGATTTTACGCTGCTCTGATTGGCGGAACAGTACAAGAATATTACCGATAGTCTGTACTTTTTCTGCGCCAGTTTCACGAACAACGGCATCAATGATCAACTGTTTAGTTTCGCGATCTTCTGATGCCACTTTAACTTTAATCAGTTCGTGGTGGTTCAGTGCAATTTCGATTTCCGCTAGAACAGCCTCAGTGAGTCCATTTGCGCCCATAAGCACAACAGGTTTTAGACTGTGTGCTAGGCCTTTAAGATGCTGCTTTTGTTTGGTGCTTAGGTTCATTACGCGGCCAATTTTATTTAATATAAGGGTTGAAAAACGCTATTTTAACGCCATCTATGCTTGAAGACTATATTTTATACCATACTTTCTTGGATAGAAGCATTTCAGTTAGGAATCGAATGAGTAAACAGAAGCATTCAGCGAGCTCTGGCCGTTGGTTGAAAGAACACTTTGATGACAAGTATGTGAATGAAGCCAAGAAGAAAGGTTACCGTTCTCGTGCTATCTTCAAAATTGAAGAAATTCAAAATAAAGATAAATTGCTGAAATCGGGAATGACCGTCGTTGATTTGGGGGCAGCCCCTGGTGGTTGGTCTCAATATGCAGCAGGTATTGTCGGTGATGAAGGGCAAGTTATCGCATGTGATATCTTACCAATGGATTCCATCGCAGGCGTTGCCTTTCTACAAGGTGATTTCCGCGAAGAATCGGTGTTAGAAGCACTATTAGAACGCATCCAGCCAGACATGGTAGATGTAGTGATGTCTGATATGGCCCCTAATATGGCCGGCAATTTATCGGTTGACCAACCCAGAGCAATGTACTTAGTTGAACTTGCTTTAGATATGTGTCGACAAGTTCTTGCCCCAAATGGTAGTTTTGTGGTCAAAGTATTCCAAGGCGAAGGGTTCGACCAATATGTTAAGGATATCCGAGACATGTTCAAGGCCGTAAAGATTCGCAAACCAGACTCATCGAGAGCTCGCTCTCGAGAAGTGTACATTGTAGCCACTGGTTACAAAAGTTAACGTTTTTGCTGTGCAAAGCATGAGTTAACACTATGGCTACAGGTCACAAACTGTAGTACCCTACCTTTAATTACAACTAGTTATCGCGAGGCTTACACCTTGAGTGATATGGCAAAAAATTTAATTCTGTGGCTAGTTATCGCTGTTGTTTTAATGTCGGTGTTCCAGAGCTTCGGCCCTGGTGATAGTAACGGCAAAGCAGTTGATTACACCACGTTTGTACAGGAAGTTGGCCAAGGCCAGATTCAAGATGCTCAATTTAACAACAGTGAAATTACCTTTACTCGTAGAGGTGGTGGTGCTCGTTATGTAACTTACATGCCAGTGTATGATCAAAAGCTACTTGATGACTTGATCAACCAAAACGTGAAAGTACAAGGAATGCCTCCAGAAGAGCAAAGCTTGCTCGGAACTATTTTCATATCTTGGTTCCCAATGATTCTATTGATTGGGGTTTGGATCTTCTTCATGCGTCAAATGCAAGGCGGCGGTGGTAAAGGCGCTATGTCATTTGGTAAGAGCAAAGCTCGTATGATGAGTGAAGAGCAAATTAAAACTAACTTTGGTGACGTTGCAGGCTGCGATGAAGCGAAAGAAGATGTGAAAGAGCTGGTTGACTACTTGCGTGATCCAAGTCGCTTCCAAAAACTAGGCGGTAAAATACCAACAGGTATCTTAATGGTTGGTCCTCCTGGTACGGGTAAAACGCTGCTTGCCAAAGCAATTGCAGGTGAAGCGAAAGTACCATTCTTTACCATTTCAGGTTCTGACTTCGTTGAAATGTTTGTTGGTGTTGGTGCATCTCGTGTGCGTGATATGTTTGAACAAGCAAAGAAAGCTGCACCTTGTATCATCTTTATCGATGAAATCGATGCGGTTGGTCGTCAACGTGGTGCTGGTGTTGGTGGTGGTCACGATGAGCGTGAACAAACACTAAACCAAATGCTGGTTGAGATGGATGGTTTCGAAGGTAACGAAGGTATCATCGTCATTGCTGCAACGAACCGTCCGGATGTTTTAGACCCTGCGTTGCTTCGTCCTGGTCGTTTTGACCGTCAAGTGGTTGTTGGCTTGCCTGATGTACGCGGCCGTGAACAAATATTGAAAGTTCATATGCGTAAAGTGCCGCTAGCGAGTGATGTTGAACCCTCATTGATTGCACGTGGTACACCTGGTTTCTCTGGTGCAGACCTTGCGAACCTTGTAAACGAAGCGGCATTGTTTGCGGCTCGCGGTAACAAGCGTAATGTTTCTATGGTTGAATTCGAATTGGCCAAAGACAAAATCATGATGGGTGCTGAGCGCCGTTCAATGGTGATGTCTGAAGAAACCAAAGCATCAACCGCTTACCATGAAGCTGGGCACGCTATCGTTGGGCGTTTAGTACCTGAGCATGATCCAGTATACAAAGTCTCAATTATCCCTCGTGGCCGAGCGTTAGGTGTGACTATGTATCTGCCTGAGCAAGATCGTGTCAGCATGTCGAAACTACATCTAGAGTCGATGATTTCTAGCTTGTATGGCGGCCGTTTAGCTGAAGAGCTAATTTATGGTAAGGATAACGTATCAACAGGCGCTTCTAACGATATTGAACGTGCCACTGATATCGCTCGTAAGATGGTGACACAATGGGGCTTCTCAGAAAAACTGGGTCCATTGCTTTATGCTGAAGATGAAGGTGAAGTATTCCTTGGTCGTAGCGTAACTCAAACCAAGCACGTATCGAACGACACCGCTAAGCTTATTGATGATGAAGTCCGTAAGATTATCGATCGCAACTACGACCGAGCGCGTAAAATCCTTGAAGATAACATGGATATTATGCACTCAATGAAAGATGCATTGATGAAATATGAAACTATCGATGCTGGTCAAATTGATGATCTAATGGAACGTAAAACTGAAATCCGAGAGCCTGCTGGTTGGGGCGATCAAGCAAAGGCAAAAGCCGATGATGCGGAAGTCAGTACTGAAGCGGAAAAAGCTCAAGAGCAAACCAAAGAGCCTGCTGCTGAAGCTACACCAGATGAATCCTCAGAAAAGAAAGATGCTGAGTAATCATTAATCCTTTAATTAAACCCCGAGTTCACTCGGGGTTTTTGTGTTTTAGAGCAAAATGAAGATTCAAACTCCAACCAAAACGCTGATTCTCGACCGCCCACATGTGATGGGCATACTTAATGTAACGCCAGATTCATTTTCAGATGGCGGTAAATTTAATTCACTTGAACTGGCTATAGAACGCGCAGAAAAAATGATCGCAGCAGGTGTTAGCATTATTGACATTGGTGGCGAGTCAACAAGACCGGGCGCGCCTGAAGTGACATTAGAGGATGAGCTACAACGCGTTGTTCCAGTCATTAAAGCAATTCGAGCGAAACATAATGTATGGATATCGATAGATACCAGTAAAGCAGAAGTGATGAGGCAGGCGGTTAATGCCGGCGCCGATCTGATCAATGATGTACGAGCATTACAAGAGCCTGGAGCATTAGAGGTAGCAGCCAAGGCTGGAGTGCCTATTTGTTTAATGCATATGCAAGGCCAACCAAGAACCATGCAAGTGAGCCCTTGTTATCAAGATGTTCTTACCGATGTAAAGTCATTTCTTCAAGAGCGCGTTGCTGCGTGTGAGAATGTAGGTATTGCTCGTGAACAAATTATTCTTGATCCCGGTTTTGGATTTGGAAAAACACTCGAGCACAATTATCATCTTCTGGCACACCTTGAAGCCTTTCATCAGCTAGGTTTTCCTATTTTGGCGGGAATGTCTCGGAAATCTATGATTTTTAAGCTGCTAGAAAAAAATCCAGCAGACTGTATGTTAGCGAGCGTGACATGTGCGACGGTAGCAGCGATGAAAGGTGCGCAAATTATTCGGGTTCATGATGTAGATGAAACCCTTGAAGCAATGAAAATTGTGCAAACCATTATTCAAAATAGTTAAAAATAATAATTAAGGAAGAATTATGTCTGACAAAAGACGTTACTTTGGTACAGATGGTGTCCGCGGTAAAGTTGGACAATACCCTATCACTCCTGATTTCGTATTAAAGCTAGGCTGGGCTGCTGGGCGCGTACTAGCAAAACAAGGCACAAAAAAAGTTATCATTGGTAAAGATACGCGTATCTCTGGTTATATGCTTGAATCAGCTTTAGAAGCTGGGTTGGCGGCTGCGGGACTAAAAGCGACACTGACTGGCCCAATGCCAACACCAGCGGTAGCCTACTTAACACAAACTTTCCGTGCAGAAGCGGGGATAGTTATTTCGGCGTCACATAACCCTTATTACGATAATGGGATTAAATTTTTCTCATCAGAAGGCACAAAATTGCCAGATGATATCGAATTGGCGATTGAGGCAGAACTGGATAAAGATATCGAGTGTGTTGAATCGGCAGAATTAGGTAAAGCAACACGTTTAGTTGATGCTGCGGGTCGTTACATTGAGTTTTGTAAAAGCACTTTTCCGTCAAAATTAAGCTTGGCTGGCTTAAAAATTGTAGTGGATTGTGCACATGGTGCCACTTACCACATTGCACCTAATGTATTTAAAGAGCTAGGCGCGGAAGTTATTGCTATGGGGGTGGAACCGAATGGCCTCAATATCAACGATGAAGTCGGTGCTACAGATGTAAGAGCGCTACAGCAGCGCGTGGTCGCAGAAAATGCCGCGCTAGGTTTGGCATTTGATGGTGATGGCGATCGAATCATCATGGTTGACGAGCTTGGCAATAAAGTCGATGGTGATCAAATTGCGTACATTATTGCCCGTGATGCTCTGCGCCGAGGCGAGTTGAAAGGTGGTGTTGTGGGGACATTAATGACCAACCTTGGTATGGAAAATGGCTTAAAACAGCTTGGTATTCCATTTACCAGAGCTGCCGTTGGTGACCGCTATGTGATGGAAAAACTTCTGGAGAAGGGATGGAAAATTGGTGCTGAAAATTCAGGGCACATTATCCTGCTCGACAAAGTGACTACCGGC
The DNA here is from genome assembly GCF_963889785.1 of Vibrio sp. S12_S33. NCBI lineage: Bacteria > Pseudomonadati > Pseudomonadota > Gammaproteobacteria > Vibrionales > Vibrionaceae > Vibrio > Vibrio sp. S12_S33. The sequence continues at coordinate 110,291 of NZ_CAWPQZ010000002.1, forward strand.
GATGCAATTGTTGCCGCTTTGCAAGTACTTGCATCGGTTGTTGGCAGTGAATTGTCGCTAAATGAATTATCCAAGGGCATGACACTCTACCCACAAGTGTTAGAAAATGTCCGTTTTAGCGGTGATTCGAATCCTTTAGAAGCGGAAGCGGTTAAAGCTGCGGTTACTGCTGTTGAAGCTGAACTTGGCAGCAAAGGGCGAGTATTACTACGTAAATCAGGTACTGAGCCACTGCTACGAGTTATGGTTGAAGGTGAAGATGCGGAGTTGGTTGAAAATTCTGCACTGAAAATTGCACAAGCCGTGAAAGCAAGTTGTTAAATTAGCGCTAAATAACGGCTGATCTAAGCTTTATTTGATGAATCAGCATTAATAAAATTGGTTAGCCGTATTTGTATCTGTTTATTGCCCTTTTTTTGAGCGTTTGATACGCAAACAGTACTTTTTTACGAAATAGCGCTTGTCAGTATTGGTTGCATTAGTTAGTATTGCGTCCGCCTTCACTGAGGAGGTCGCTAGCCTTGTTCAAGTCAACTGATAAGAACGGCGCTGGCTCAACAATTTGGAACATAGGTGGAAGTAATGTTTACAGTTCTACTTGTGATTTACCTGTTGGCGGCGCTTGGTATCATTGGCCTAGTGTTAATTCAACAAGGTAAAGGCGCAGATATGGGAGCCTCTTTCGGTGCTGGCGCTTCAAACACAGTGTTTGGTGCTAGTGGCTCAGGAAATTTCCTAACCCGAATGACTGCAATTTTTGCAACAGTATTTTTCATCCTTAGTTTGGCATTAGGCAATATGTCTACGCATAAAACTGAATCACAATGGGTTGACCCTACACAAGGTCAAGTGATTGAGCAAGCTACTGATGCCGCGGTTGATGTACCAGCAAAAGCTGGTGATGAAATACCGCAATAACTTATCGTTAGATAAGTATAAATAATTGCCGAGATGGTGAAATTGGTAGACACACTAGCATGAGGTGCTAGCGCCTATGGTGTGAGGGTTCGAGTCCCTCTCTCGGCACCATTATTTACAAACTTGTAAATCACTTGATTGAGCGTATAATGCTCGCAAGTCGGACGCGGGGTGGAGCAGCTTGGTAGCTCGTCGGGCTCATAACCCGAAGGTCGTCGGTTCAAATCCGGCCCCCGCAACCAATTCTTTAAGGTTTTGGATGCAAGTTTGAGCAGTGTCAACCTCACTGCAATTGAGAATTTAGATTCTCAATCATCAGGGTCCAGCAACAAAAAACCCCGACTTTCGGGGTTTTTTGTTATCTAAATTTCTCAAGCTGAGATTTTAGATAGTTGCTTGGGATTTAAATTGGGCTCTGTGCCCTTTTTTTGTTTCTGGAGTGGTTTAAATGACTGGTTTAGAAAGACAACTGACTGAAATGCTTGAAGCTCCAGTGGCAGCATCTGGTTATGAGTTAGTTGGATTAGAGTTTATTCGTGCCGGTGAGCACTCAACACTACGCATTTATATTGATCATGAAAATGGCATTCTTGTTGACGATTGTGCTGAAGTGAGTCGTCAAGTAAGTGCCGTTCTTGATGTTGAAGATCCAATTTCAGTGGCTTATAACCTAGAAGTTTCTTCACCAGGTTTAGAAAGACCACTTTTTAAAGCAGCACACTATGAACAGTTTGTTGGTCACGAAGTCAGCATCGTTTTGAAAATGGCCGTAGGCAACCGCCGAAAATGGAAAGGAATTATTCATTCTATTGAAGGTGAAACTGTTGCGATTAGCGTTGATGGGCAAGAAGAGCAATTTGCGCTTAGCAACATTTCAAAAGCTAACCTGATTCCTAAATTTTAGTTCTCCTAGAGAAAAGAGCTTAAGAGGCTAGATAAATGAGTAAAGAGATTTTAGCGGTAGTTGAAGCGGTTTCAAACGAGAAAGCAGTACCTCGTGAACGTATTTTTGAGGCGCTTGAAACTGCGTTAGCAACATCATCAAAGAAGAAACATGACATCGAAATCGATGTTCGTGTTGCCATTGACCGTAAAACAGGTGAGTTTGAAACATTCCGCCGTTGGTTAATTGTTGAAGAAGTAGAGAACCCAACGAAAGAAATTTCTTTCGAAGCGGCTAAGTACTACGACGAAACGGCAGAACTTGGTCAATATGTTGAAGACCAAATTGAATCAGTTACGTTTGACCGTATTACCACGCAGACTGCAAAGCAAGTTATCGTACAGAAAGTACGTGAAGCTGAACGTGCGCAAATTGTTGAACAGTTTATCGACAACGAAGGTGAGTTGGTTACTGGTGTGGTTAAGAAAGTGAATCGTGATTCTGTTATTCTTGACCTTGGTAACAATGCTGAAGCGGTTATCTTACGTGATGATCAGCTGCCACGCGAAAACTTCCGTCCAGGCGATCGTGTTCGTGGTCTGTTGTACGCCGTTCGCCCAGAGGCGCGTGGTTTCCAATTGTTCATTACTCGCTCAAAACCTGAGATGCTTGCAGAGCTTTTCCGTGTTGAAGTGCCAGAAATTGGCGAAGAGTTGATCGAGCTAAAAGGTGCGGCTCGTGACCCTGGTTCTCGTGCAAAAATCGCAGTAAAAACCAACGATAGACGCATCGACCCTGTAGGTGCTTGTGTTGGTATGCGTGGTGCACGTGTTCAAGCGGTTTCAAGTGAAATTGGTGGCGAGCGTATTGATATCGTTCTTTGGGATGATAACCCAGCTCAGTTTGTTATCAACGCAATGGCTCCTGCTGATGTCGCCTCTATCATCATGGATGAAGACACACACTCAATTGACATCGCTGTTGAAGCTGACAACTTAGCACAAGCTATTGGCCGTAATGGTCAAAACGTTCGCCTAGCGTCACAATTGACCGGTTGGGAATTGAACGTCATGACAGTGGCTGATCTTCAGAAGAAACACCAAGAAGAATCAATGGCTTCAATCGAGAACTTCATGAAGTATCTTGATATTGAGCAAGACTTCGCTGAGCTTCTTGTCGAAGAAGGTTTCTCAACACTTGAAGAAGTGGCTTATGTCCCAGAGGCTGAGTTGCTCGAAGTTGATGGCTTGGATGAAGATCTCATTGAAGAATTACGTACTCGCGCTAAAAATGCTCTAACAACGATTGCATTGGTACAAGAAGAGTCTTTTGAAGGTCTAGAGCCTGCTGAAGATCTACTTGCTCTTGAAGGTTTAGAGCGTGAAATGGCATTTAAACTGGCAGCCAAAGGTGTAGTAACACTTGAAGATTTAGCTGACCAAGGTATTGATGAACTTGAAAATATTGAAGGCCTTACCGAAGAACGCGCTGGTGTACTTATCATGGCAGCACGTAACATTTGTTGGTTTGGCGACGAAGAATAATTTTCAGCAAGGGGAGAAAGCGGCATGACACAACTAACAGTTAAAGCACTGAGTGAAGAAATTGGTACGCCAGTTGACCGCTTATTAGAACAACTTGCTGATGCAGGCATGAAAAAAACAGATGTAGATAGCGTTTCCGATGACGAGAAACAACAACTGCTATCTCACCTGAGAAAAGAACATGGCGACACTACTGGTGATAACGAACCAACGCGTTTGACTCTGCAACGTAAAACGCGCAGTACTCTTAGCGTGAATGCCGGCGGTGGTAAAAGTAAGAATGTTCAAGTTGAAGTGCGTAAAAAACGTACCTACGTTAAGCGCAGTGCAATTGATGATGAAGCGACACGTGAAGCTGAAGAAGCTGCACAGCGCGAAGCCGAAGAATTAGCGAAACGTGAAGCTGAAGAAGCAGCAAAACGTGAAGCTGAAGAAAAAGCAAAACGCGAAGCGGAAGAAAAAGCAAAGCGTGAAGCAGAAGAGAAAGCGAAACTTGAAGCACAAGCAAGTGACAAGAGCAACGCTGATGAGAAAGCAAAACGTTCTGCAGTGAAACCAGAACTTTCTGCTAAAGATAAAATTAAGCAAGAAGCAGCGCGAAAAGAAGCCGAAGAGCTAAAACGTCGTCAAGAAGCCGAAGCATTACGTAAAGCTGAAGAGGAAAGTCAGCGCCAGCTAGAAATAGCGCGTGAATTGGCTGAGAAGAACAAAGAGCGTTGGTCTGCTGAAGAAGAGAAAAAGGGTAGTATGGAAGAAAATACAGATTACCATGTTACGACTTCAACATATGCACGTGAAGCCGAAGATGAAGCAGATCGCCGTGAAGAAGGTGCTCGTAAGCCAACCAAAGCGAACAAGCGTAAAATGTCATCTAAAGATGATAAGCAAGAGCGTGATTCTCGCCGTGGTAAAGTTCGTAAAGGTCGCATGTCTAAGCCAGCTTCTATGCAACATGGTTTTGATAAATCAGCAGTAGTTGCTAAACAAGATGTTGTAATTGGTGAAACAATTGTTGTTTCTGAACTGGCGAGCAAAATGTCAGTTAAAGGCACTGAAGTCATCAAAGTGATGATGAAAATGGGTGCTATGGCGACAATTAACCAAGTGATTGACCAAGAAACAGCAGCGCTTGTTGCTGAAGAAATGGGCCACAAAGTTGTTCTTCGTAAAGAGAATGAACTTGAAGAAGCGGTACTTGCCGATCGCGACAATGATGCAGTGGCAGTAAGTCGTGCACCGGTTGTTACTATTATGGGTCACGTTGACCACGGTAAAACGTCAACACTTGATTACATTCGTAAAGCTCACGTTGCTTCTGGCGAAGCGGGTGGTATTACGCAGCATATCGGTGCTTATCACGTTGAAACACCAAACGGCATGATTACTTTTCTTGATACTCCTGGACACGCAGCGTTTACTGCTATGCGTGCTCGTGGTGCTCAAGCGACAGATATCGTTGTTCTTGTGGTTGCAGCAGATGATGGTGTTATGCCACAAACGGTTGAGGCTATTCAGCACGCTAAAGCGGCGGGTGTTCCTTTAATTGTTGCGGTTAACAAAATCGATAAAGAAGATGCAAACCCTGACAACGTTAAGAATGAATTAGCGCAGTATGATGTTATCCCTGAAGAGTGGGGCGGTGAGAACATGTTTGTTCACATTTCTGCGAAACAAGGAACGAACATCGACGGTCTTCTAGAAACCATTCTGCTTCAATCAGAGGTTCTAGAACTGACTGCAGTTAAAGAAGGCATGGCCTCTGGTGTGGTTGTAGAATCTCGCTTAGATAAAGGTCGTGGTCCTGTAGCAACTGTATTGGTTCAATCTGGTACTTTGAGTAAAGGTGATATCCTTCTTTGTGGTCAAGAATATGGCCGTGTCCGTGCGATGCGTGACGAAAATGGTCAAGAAATCGTTGAAGCTGGTCCGTCAATTCCGGTTGAAATCATCGGCCTTTCAGGTGTTCCTGCATCTGGTGATGAAGCGACTGTTGTACGTGATGAGCGTAAAGCTCGTGAAGTTGCAAACTACCGTCAAGGAAAATTCCGTGACGTGAAACTTGCTCGTCAGCAAAAATCTAAACTAGAGAACATGTTCTCTAACATGACTGCTGGTGAAGTTGCTGAATTGAACGTTGTTCTGAAAGCAGACGTACAAGGTTCAGTTGAAGCGATTGCAGATTCATTACGTAAGCTTTCTACTGATGAAGTGAAAGTTAACATCGTAGGTTCTGGTGTTGGTGGTATTACGGAAACTGATGCAGTACTTGCCGCAGCTTCTAACGCTATCGTACTTGGCTTTAACGTTCGTGCTGATGCTTCGGCTCGTCGTACTATTGAATCTGAAAACTTAGATCTACGTTACTACTCAATCATTTACCAATTGATTGACGAAGTAAAAGCGGCAATGAGCGGCATGCTAGCTCCAGAATTCAAGCAAGAGATCATTGGTCTTGCGCAAGTTCGTGACGTATTTAAGTCACCGAAACTGGGTGCAATCGCAGGTTGTATGGTGACTGAAGGTGTTATCAAACGTAGTAACCCAATTCGCGTACTACGTGATAACGTGGTTATCTACGAAGGTGAGCTAGAATCACTACGTCGCTTTAAAGATGACGTACAAGAAGTTAAGAATGGTTACGAGTGTGGTATCGGCGTTAAGAACTACAATGATGTTCGCGTTGGTGACCAAATCGAAGTCTTCGAAACAGTGGAAATTAAACGTACACTGGATTAATTGACTAACGTTGCTGTATTAAATAGACAGTAATCGGTTGTTGAATACACCATGGGGGGCTGGGTTTAACCATCCCCCCATTCTTTCTATATGTGAGAAAAGATATGTCAAAAGAATTTAGCCGCACGCAGCGCGTATCGCAACAGCTGCAAAAAGAACTCGCCATGATCCTACAACGTGAAGTTCGTGACTCACGTTTGGGTATGGTTACCATCTCTGAAGTTGAAGTGTCTCGTGACCTTGCTTATGCAAAAGTGTTTGTCACTTTTCTATGTGTGGGTGAGCAAACTCCAGAAAGTTGTTTAGCGGCATTAAAAGAGCATGAAGTTCATATTCGTATGATGCTTGGTAAGCGCATCCGTCTGCGTTTGACGCCTGAAATCCGTTTTACTTATGACAATACTTTGGTTGAAGGTATGCGTATGTCAAACCTTGTAAGTGAAGTGGTCAGTAACGATAAGCGCAAACAAAAAGATGCTGGTCGTGAAGATGAACAAGCTGCAGAAGAAGGAAATGAATAGATGGCACGTCGTCGTAAAGGTCGCCCAATTAACGGGGTAATTTTACTTGATAAGCCAACGGGCATTTCTTCTAACGATGCACTGCAAAAAGTAAAGCGTATCTATTTTGCAGAAAAAGCGGGTCACACTGGAGCTTTAGATCCTCTCGCGACAGGTATGCTGCCTATCTGCTTAGGTGAAGCGACCAAGTTTTCCCAATTTCTGTTAGATTCTGATAAAAAGTATCGAGTGATCGCTAAACTCGGTGAGCGTACCAATACGTCAGACTCTGATGGTGAAGTGGTTGAAACGCGTCCAGTTAATGTCGAATTAGACAATTTACATGCTTGCATTGATAAGTTTCGTGGCGAAACAGACCAAATTCCTTCAATGTTTTCAGCATTGAAGTACCAAGGTCGCCCACTTTATGAGTATGCTCGTGAAGGTATTGATGTTCCGCGCGAATCTCGCAAAATCACGGTATACGAAATTACACTGATTCGCTTTGAAGGCGATGAAGTGGAAATGGAAGTTCACTGCTCAAAAGGGACTTACATTCGTACGATTGTTGATGATTTGGGTGAAATGCTTGGATGTGGCGCGCATGTCACTATGCTACGTCGTACTGCGGTTGCTAAATACCCGTATGAAAAAATGGTGACACTAGAGCAGCTTAATGAGTTACTTGAGCAAGCGCGCGAGCAAGATATTGCACCAAAAGAGTTACTCGATCCGCTACTGATGGCTATGGATACCGCAGTAGAAGATCTCCCTGAGGTGAATTTGATTCCTGAATTGGCAGACATGGTTCAACATGGGCAGCCTGTTCAAGTATTTGGTGTACCAACCGAAGGTAGCGTTCGCATGACAATGGGAGAAGAAAAACTCTTTATTGGCGTGGGTGAAATCGATAATGATGGTCGCGTGGCACCGAAGCGTTTAGTCGTTTTTAGAGACGAAGAGTCACTATAAATAGCTATTGCTTAACGTGAGTGATTTCCCTATAATCCTCGCTTCGCGTAGCGGCTGAATCAGAGATTGGCTGCTACACCTTTAAACTTACTCTTATTAGGAGAGAATTATGTCTCTGAATGCAGAAACTAAAGCAGCTATCGTAGCAGAATACGCACGTGGCGAAGGCGACACAGGTTCACCAGAAGTACAAGTAGCACTACTAACTGCTTCTATCAACCACCTACAAGGTCACTTCAAAGCTCACAAAGGCGATCACCACAGCCGTCGCGGTCTACTACGCATGGTTTCTAGCCGTCGTAAGCTTCTTGATTACCTAAAAGGTAAAGATCTTGATCGTTACCAAGACCTAATCAAACGTCTTGAGCTTCGTCGCTAAGATCGGTTTGTTCAGAAAAGGGGCTTTTAGCCCCTTTTTTGTTATCTAAATTTGGTACAACCTTCTCTAAGTAGTTTATACTACCCGCCGTAAAAGTGTGTTTTACACATTAGCAACCATACTTAAAGCATTACAGTCACCGAAGTCGGCCAGCAGGTCGCGGCTATTAAAAGTAGCGTTCAGATACAAGAGTGAGCCAAAGCATCATTCTTGCTTTCAAGAGTTAGAGCCTATTTTTACTAGTCGCGATTCGTAATGTCTTGAGTGTAATTTCATTTAATCTAGAGGTAACTCTAGAGCAAGGATACAAAGATACATGTTTGATAAACCAGTAGTGAAAACATTCCAGTACGGTAACCATACCGTGACTATCGAAACCGGCGTTATCGCGCGTCAAGCTACAGCAGCCGTAATGGTAACTATGGACGATACTGCAGTATTCGTTTCTGTAGTCGGTAAAAAAGAAGCGGTTGAAGGTCAAGACTTCTTCCCTCTTACCGTAAACTACCAAGAGCGTACTTACGCTGCAGGTAAAATTCCAGGTGGCTTCTTCAAGCGTGAAGGTCGCCCATCAGAAGGCGAAACACTAACGGCTCGTTTGATCGACCGTCCAATTCGCCCACTGTTCCCAGACGCATTCAAAAACGAAGTACAAGTTATCGCTACGGTTATGTCAGTAAACCCTGACGTTCAACCGGATATGGTAACAATGATCGGTACTTCTGCAGCACTTGCTATTTCAGGCATCCCATTCAACGGTCCTATCGGTGCAGCACGTGTTGGCCACATTGATGGTCAACTTGTACTTAACCCAAGCATGACAGAGCTAGCTACTTCTAAGCTTGACCTTGTTGTTGCGGGTACTAATAACGCCGTTCTTATGGTTGAATCTGAAGCCGACAATCTAACTGAAGAAGAGATGCTTGCTGCAGTTGTGTTCGGTCACGATCAACAACAAGTTGTGATCAATGCGATCAACGAATTTGCTGCTGAAGTTGCCACTCCAGCTTGGGATTGGGTTGCTCCTGAAGAGAACACAGCACTTAATAATAAGATCGCAGAACTGGCAGAAGCTAAGCTTGTTGAAGCTTACCAAATCACTGAGAAGATGGCTCGCTACGACCGTATTCATGAAATTGCTGCTGAAGTAAACAATGTGATTCTTGCTGAAGATCCTGAAGCAAATACGAAAGAAATCCACACTATTTTCCACGATCTAGAGAAGACAGTTGTACGTCGCAGCATCATTGCAGGCAACCCACGTATCGACGGCCGTGAGAAAGACATGGTTCGTGCGCTAGACGTACGCACTGGTATTCTTCCTCGCACTCACGGTTCTGCACTATTTACTCGTGGTGAAACTCAGGCAATCGTAACTGCAACTCTTGGTACTCAACGTGATGCTCAAATCATCGATGAGCTAACAGGTGAGCGTAAAGATAATTTCCTACTACACTACAACTTCCCTCCATACTGTGTGGGCGAAACTGGTTTTGTAGGTTCTCCTAAGCGTCGTGAAATTGGCCACGGTAAACTGGCTAAGCGTGGTATTGCTGCGGTAATGCCTTCAGTAGAAGAGTTCCCATACACTGTTCGTGTGGTTTCAGAAATCACTGAATCTAACGGTTCATCTTCAATGGCTTCTGTATGTGGTACTTCTCTTGCTCTTATGGATGCAGGTGTACCAATTAAGTCTTCTGTTGCAGGTATTGCAATGGGTCTTGTTAAAGAAGGCGATGATTTCGTTGTTCTTTCTGACATCCTAGGCGACGAAGATCACCTTGGTGACATGGACTTTAAAGTAGCAGGTACTAACGACGGTATCACTGCACTTCAAATGGACATTAAGATCGAAGGTATTACTAAAGAGATCATGCAAATTGCTCTTAACCAAGCGCAAGGTGCACGTAAACACATTCTTTCTGTGATGGACCAAGCTATCTCTGGCGCTCGTGAAGAGATTTCTGAATTTGCTCCACGTATCTACACCATGAAGATCAGCTCTGAGAAAATCAAAGATGTGATCGGTAAGGGTGGCGCTGTTATCCGTGCTCTAACGGAAGAAACAGGCACAACGATTGAAATCGAAGATGATGGCACAATCAAGATTGCGGCAACCGATGGCGCTCAAGCGAAAGAAGCTATCCGTCGCATCGAAGAGATCACGGCTGAAGTTGAAGTCGGCGCTATCTATACAGGTAAGGTTGCTCGTCTAGCTGATTTCGGTGCATTCGTTAACATTCTTCCTGGTAAAGATGGTTTAGTACACATTTCTCAAATTGCTGATCAACGCATTGAGAAAGTGTCTGATTACTTGAAAGAAGGTCAAGAAGTTCAAGTTAAAGTACTTGAAATTGACCGCCAAGGCCGCGTTCGTCTAAGCATGAAAGAAGCGGTAGAAAAACCTGCTGAAGAAGCGGTTCAAGAAAAATCGGCACCAGAAGCTGAGTAATATAGTTTTAGGCAGAGAAGCTTAGGGCTTTAGTCGCCTTTTCGGCATAAAGCATGATATAAAGGGAGCGTTATTCGCTCCCTTTTTTATGCCTAAATTATCGTAATATAATGGATTTATTCGGTATTGGCTTGGGGTATACAGGAGTCTTATTTGTGAAATGGTTTCAAACACTAGCGCTGAGTATTTTGATATTTACGGTATCAGGCTGTGCTTCAACTCAAGATGAAAATCAGAGACAGTGGCTATATCCACCTATGGCGGTGCCTTTGCAGTCGACTGTACAACAGCAAGTACAAATTGCACGTCTCACACAATTGCTACAACGTGCAGACTTAGCTGACGATGTGCGCGCCAAAATGTTTTATGAGCGCGGCAACAGCTATGACAGCGTTGGACTACGTGATTTGGCTCGTGTCGACTTTAATCAGTCACTTGCGATTAACCCAGCTCAACCTGATATTTTTAATTTATTAGGCGTGTATTACACGCAAGTCGGGGAGTTTGATGCCGCTTATGAAGCGTTTGATTCTACACTCGAATTAGACCCTGATAACTTCTATGCCGAACGAAATCGCGCGATCGCCTTATATTATGGAGATCGCATTGATTTAGCGTTGCAAGAGATGACTCATCACTATCAGCAAGATCCAAGTGATCCGTTCCGTGCATTATGGTTGTATATCATTCAAAGCGAAGTTGACTCAGCTACCGTTCGCTCTGACCTGCTTAATCGTTATCAAGAACGTGACGAGCAGTGGGGGTGGGTATTGGTTGCTTTAACTTTAGATGAAATCTCTGAAGAGCAAGCTTTTAAAGCGATTTTAAACGGTTCTCGCGTGGCACAGCGTTTAACGGAAACCTATTTCTATCTGGCAAAACGTTACCAACAAGAAGGGGATTATGCTCATGCGATCTCATTGTATAAATTAGCCCTCTCTTTCAATGTGTATGAATATGTTGAGCATCGTTACTCCCTCCTTGAGTTGGGTAAAATATTTCAACAAGTGCGAGCTGAGTACCTGACAAAAGTACAGGCTGAAGCTAAAACGCAGGCGACTTCAGAGTAACTGGAAATATCTCATCTAAGCCGCTGCGTAATGCCGCGGCTTTTTTATTGCTCATCATGCCAAAAAATAGATAGCTTATGGAGTGTCGTATGAAAAATTCGATTTATCGTCAGTTTTGGCGTTATACCATTCCAACGGTAGCGGCTATGTTGGTGAATGGCTTATATCAAGTGGTCGATGGTATTTTCATTGGTCACTATATAGGGGCCGATGGCTTAGCTGGGATCAACATTGCTTGGCCTGTGATCGGTTCTATTTTAGGAATCGGTATGTTGGTTGGGGTTGGTACTGGGGCGTTAGCGTCGATTAAACAAGGTGAGCAAGACATAACGGGCGCCAAACAGGTGCTTTCAACTGGTTTATTATTAATACTGTTACTGACGCCAATTGTTGCCGCTATTCTCTGGTTTTATGCCGATGATTTTCTATTATGGCAAGGTGCACAAGGACGAGTATACGAGCTAGGTTTACAATACTTAGAAGTATTGATTATCGCTTGTGCTTTTACGCTAGGTTCTATCGCAATACCGTTTTTACTGCGCAATGATGATAGCCCCAGTTTAGCAACGCTACTGATGGTCTGCGGTGCGATCATTAATATTGTGTTTGATTATATCTTGATCGCTTACTTAGGCTGGGAATTAATGGGCGCCGCGATCGCTACTGCTATTGCGCAGTTCAGTGTCACTTTACTCGGTATTGGCTACTTTTTCTCGTCACGTGCGAAGTTACGACTTTCGCTTGCTGTGATGACTTTTCAATGGTCATTATTACCTAAAATTGTTGCGATCGGCTTATCCAGTTTCTTTATGTACGCTTATGGTTCAATGATGGTCGCGGTACACAACACTCTGTTCACTCATTATGGTAGTGCGACGCTCGTTGGAGCTTATGCTATTTTGGGCTATATCGTGACGGTTTACTACTTAACGGTCGAAGGTATAGCTAATGGAATGCAGCCGCTAGCAAGCTTTAATTATGGCGCCAAGCATTACCACAATATTCGCAAGTTACTTCGATTATCGATGAGTATTGCGCTGCTCGGTGGTATCGGTTTTATAGTGTTACTTAACTTGTTTGCGCATCAAGTGGTCTCGGTGTTTAACTCGACTGACTCACAGCTTATGGTTGATGCGGTTCGTGGGCTGAGACTGCATATGTTTGCGCTGTTTTTGGATGGATTTTTGGTGGTGACGGCAGCGTATTATCAATCAACTAATCATGGTAGTAAGGCTCTCTTTATCACCATAGGTAATATGCTGATTCAACTTCCATTTTTATACTTATTACCAAAATTTTACGGTGTTACAGGTGTGTGGATTGCTTTTCCAATCTCAAACATTGCTTTGAGTTTATTGGTGGGGGCTATGCTGTGGCGAGATTTACGTTCACTGCCAAATGATCAATCGAAGCCGCAGCCAGTATTGGTATAAATTATAGTTGCCAGTTTATTGAAAACCGCCTCCTGAATTGAAGGCGGTTATCCTTCCTACTTGCAGTTGCAGCGGTATTGGCTACGTTTGCTCACCCTAACCACATACTTTATCTATGATCATGAGGATTCACTCACTTGCCGCCTACCTGCAACTTCAAGTGGTTTAGAGATATATACTTGCAGAGCATCAGCTCTGTTGGATCTCTAGACCAGCGAGTTGATGCCAATAACCGTTACATTGATGATCGACTAGCGGTGAAAAATGCGTGCCCTTCTCATTTGCTTTGAATTGTTCAAGCAGTGACAAGCTCTCTATACCGAGTGGGCTGAGGCGAACCACATCAACCAACCCATCCATACTTGCTAAGTCATTAATCAAGTTATAACAATAGCCAGATTGCGTCTGAATACCATTGAGATTAAACACCGCTTGTCCTTCTTGGCTATGTACTTGAATGCCAGTTGGGTATTTGACACAGCAAGTTTCGCACTCATCTTTTGCTCTGTTTTCCGCGCGAGCGGTAAAGCAACGTGCAGAGTAGGCTAATGGTAGATAGCCATGGCTAAAGACTTCCACTTCAAATTGATTTTTGATACCCAGTTCATCACATTGAATTAATACGTTTTTTAACCAGTCTCGAGATAGCTCAACTGGCATGCACCAACGAGTCATTCCTTGCTTTAGAAATAGCTGTAGCGTGTGCGCATTGTAGGTATTGACCGCAGGACCAACCACAAAAGGGACTCTTTTTTCACTGGCTAATTGAATCGCGGAAACATCATTGGCTTCAATCGCAAAATCACCGTTATCAATGTATTTCTTCATGATGGTGATTTCGCTAGGTGCCTCTAATAGTGCCATGGTGGATAACACCACTTGTTTACCAGTTTGAGAAAGCTCTTTAGCGATATCGAGCCAATGTTGTGTTTTCATCTCTCGCCGTTTTGAGCAGACAGACTCACCCAAATAGATAATATCTGCAGCACTTTGCTGTGCCTGCTGGTAGAAGTGTTCGACCTCTTGTTTTGGCCAGAAATAGAGTAAAGGACCCAGCGCGTATTTCATTGTATTTTCCATTCGATTACTGCCATTTACGGTGGTATGCACCCAGTGTGGTTTGTGTGCCTTCGGACACATTGGCCAAGGCGGCATTCCACGCGGCTTCAACTTTGTATGCTTGTGGGTTAGCTTGGTAGCGATCTATTGCTGCACGCCAAGTACGAGTAACTTGCTCGACATAGGCGGGGCTACGTTGGCGTCCTTCAATTTTCACTGAGGTCACATTGGCAGCAAATAGTTCAGGAAGCAGCGATAGTGTATTAAGGCTGGTTGGCTCTTCTAGTGCATGATAGCGTTTGTTTTCGCCATCAATCACAGCTTTGAATCGACCTTTACACAGCGTTGGGTATCCGGCATTTTCACCTGCAGCATATTTATCAATTAAAATCTCGTTTAAGCGAGATTCAAGACCCGAGTCGGTTTCTTGCCAGCGAACATATTTGGCGGGAGAGCAAGCGCCTACTGTATTGGGTGATTCCCCTGTCATGTACGAAGAGAGATAACAACGCCCTTCAGACATAATGCATAAGCTACCAAAAGCAAACACTTCGAGCTCTACATCGGAAGTGATGTTACGTGAAAGCTGTTTGACCTGGTGAATAGACAGCACTCGTGGCAGGACCACACGTTTAATGTTGAAGTTTTGTTTATAGAAATCGACGGCTGCGACATTGGTGGCTGATGCTTGTACCGAAAGGTGTAGCTCAAGGTCTGGATATTTGTTAGCAGCGTAATCGAGCACTGCAATATCTGCGACGATCAAAGCATCAATGCCTAAGTTTGCTGCATTATCGACAGCGTTTGTCCAGCGTTCAAATCCATTAGGATGAGCAAAGGTGTTTAAAGCAACGTGAATTTTTTTCTTGTTGTCGTGAACGTACTGCACGGCTTTCTCTAATTTCTTGCCTGCGAAGTTTAAGCCTGCAAAGTGACGTGCATTAGTGTCATCTCGAAAGCCGATGTACACTGCGTCAGCACCGCAATCAATCGCAGTTTTTAGCGCAGGTAGATTACCTGCAGGACATAAAAGTTCCATTGCTCTGTAAGATATTTTGAGGAAAAGTGGCTGTATTTTATGAAGAATTATTAATGGCAAGTTTGATGTAAGGCAGGTTTGTGGTGAATAAGTAAGATTTACTTGGCGAGAGTCGCGCGGTGGCGGCGGTTTTGTACAAATAACTCTTCGACTTCTTGCCTTGGTTGAGGGCGATAAAAATGAAATCCTTGAATTGAATTGCAGTTTAAGTTCGAGAGTAAAGTCGCTTGTTGTTGTGTTTCTACACCTTCAGCAACAACCGTGAGGTTTAATGATTTACCTAAATTAATGATATTTTCAATCACCGTCACCTGTTTGGGTAAGGTGTCAATATTGGTGATGAAGGCTCGGTCAATTTTAAGCTCATCAATTGGGAATCTAGCAAGGTAGGAGAGTGACGAGTAACCAGTGCCAAAGTCATCAATCGAAAGCGAGAAACCAAGTTTCTTAATCGCATTTAGCATTTGCAGTGTGTGTTCACTGTCGCTCATGACTGCACTTTCGGTTAATTCGAAGGTTATACAGTTTGAATCCAACTTGGTGGTGCGCAGTAGCTTTTCCATGTAATCGATTAGCTTAGGGTTACCAAATTGTTCAGGAGATAGGTTTATCGCCACACGCCCAGGCAAAATACCTTGTAGCTTCCAACGTTTAACGGTAGCAAAAACGTCACGCATCACAACGCGACCTAAGCGCTCAATTAATCCCGCCTTTTCCGCGACTGGAATAAAGGCTCCAGGGCTAATATAGCCTTCAACAGGGTGTTTCCAGCGTACTAATGCCTCAGCACCATTAATGCTAAAGTCGCGTGCATTGACTTTAGGCTGATACCACACTTCAAGCCCGTTTTGCTGCAATGCTTTTTGCAGTTCAATTTCTAACCATAAGCGCATCCGCGCTTCTTTGTTCATTTGATCATTAAATTTAATTAAGCGATTACGGCCACGATCTTTCGCTTCATACATGGCGGTGTCGGCATTTTGGAGTAGCATTCGAGCATCGTTGCCATCACCTGGGTAGGTAACGCTACCAATAGAACAAGCGAGGCGCTTGCTGAAATGGTGAAGATCAAAAGGTTGATTAATTAGTGCAATAATACGTTCAGCAAGCATCTCTGCTGCGCGGTTATTTTCAGGCTCTGGCAGAATTAAACCGAATTCATCTCCACCGAGATGCCCAACAACTGCTTGTTGAGGCAGCAAGCGTTTAAGGCGCATCGAGACTTCTTTGATCACCTTATCACCGATATGGTGACCTAAAGAGTCATTGATATTTTTGAAGTTATCAATGTCGAGGTAAAGCATTACCAGCGATGTTTCATTTTGAATAAATTGCTCTAAACGTTTGGTAAATCCAAAGCGGTTATATAAACCAGTCATTGAATCAATATGAATATCGGCTTGAGCGGTTGCAGATAGCTGTTTGGGTGAATCTTCAGCATCTTGGATCAACACCAATTGCGAGTTGTTACCTAACACAATGGTTTCACTGGCGTGTAATTGCACTTGTCTTTCAAAACCACACCTAGGGCCAGTTAGACAGACTAGAGGTGCCTTTGCTATCAATGAACTCAGTTGAGAACTGAAAACGGTTTTTGCCTTGTCATCAATAAACAAACTAGATAGGTCTTCACCGAGTAGTTCTGCGGTGCTTTCAAAGCCAAGTAGACGAGCTGAGGCTGGGTTTGCTGAGATAATGCAGTCGTTGTCGACCAATAATAGTCCGTCAGGAAGCAAACAGGTAAGTGTTGAAAACTTACTTTCAGATTCTTCTAGAGAGCGAATCAGTATCTGTTTTTCAGATGTGTCAATGGCATGAAAAACAATCTGTTTTACTTCCTTGTCAATCAATATAGGTGAGATAGAAAAATGCAAGCTAGTTTCTAAATCTACTTCGTGGAAAGTTAATTCCGTTTCTAGAGTTTCACCTTGAAATGCACGTTCATAATAGGGTTTGAGATGATGATAGAAATACTCACCGAGAATTTGGCAGTCATTCATCCCAACCAATTCGGTTGAGCTCAGTCCAGCGATGTCGCAATAACGTTCGTTGACCATAACATAATTATGTTGGTCATCTAAGATCGCAAAAAAGAACGAGTTGTCCTCGGTTATCTTTGTAAACCAATGTTGTAAATGTTGCGAAGACATCAAGGTACTACCAACTCTCCAGAGTACTTATATTCATGAGGATGTTACAACGTAAGTAACACATTAACTATAATTCTCTGATTGCAACGATGGAAAAGGTTTACAAACAATGTACGTTTTTTGATGCATAACAGGAACCAGCACTATCACATCCATTATGATTAGCTACTATTACATTACAAGGTAACGGATAAAGCGCGTGATTAACAAGATTCGTACTCAACTAGTTCAAAACGCCGCATCAATTTTGCGATCTCCACTCCACTTATTACCGCAAACTGTACAAAAAAAAGCCTTACTAGAAGGGCTTAAAGCCATATTCCATGAGGCCTTAGAGGACGGTGACTTCGATTTTCTTGAAGGAAAATGGTTAAAAGTTTCCATACGAGATTTGAATCTGCGTTGGTACATTAGTTATGAAATGCAGCGACTTGTTGTGGCCGATAAGGCACAACAAGAAGACGTTAGCTTTAGCGCGAATTTGAATGATTTAGTTCTAATTGCGGGACGCAAAGAAGATCCTGACACGCTCTTTTTTCAGCGTCGTCTTTCGATTGAAGGTGATACCGAACTTGGTTTGGAAGTGAAAAATCTAATGGATAGCGTTGATTTAGATCTTTTGCCTAAATCGTTACAGATGTTAATAAATCAGCTAGCAGATTTTGTGTATAAAGGCGTACAATCGTCGGCGACACAAAATGAGGTAATCAATGCTTATTCGAACTGAAGCCCCAGCAGACATCTTAGCAATCGATCGTTTATTGAAGTCTGCATTTGAAACCGATGCTGAAGCCAAGCTCGTGATGTCATTAAGAGAAAATAGTCACCTGACGTTAGCGCTTGTTGCCTGTGATGATAAAGGCGAAGTTGTCGGTTACGCAATGTTTAGCCCTGTATTCCTCAATGGTGAAGACTTAAATTGGCAAGGTCTTGCACCGTTAGCGGTCAAAAAAGAGTGGCGCAAACAAGGCATTGCTGCACAATTAGTTACTGAAGGGCTGATCTCTTTAGCTGAATTTGGTTATCCTGCTTGTGTGGTGCTTGGCAATCCAGAGTACTACCAACGGTTTGCTTTTGAAGATGCAGCGCAACTGGAGTTTCATTGCGCTTGGGACGTACCCGCTGGCGCTTTTCGTATTGCAGAGTTAGCTGATGGAGAATTGTCTGGACGCTCTGGTTTGATTGAGTACTGCTCAGAGTTCTCTGAACGGTAATCGTCTCACTACATGATTGTGAATTGGGAGCCAATGTGCTCCCAATTTTTATAGCACTAAGTGTAGTTGATTCTTTTATTAGCCAAGATAAAGCGATTAACGGTTTCTGTATCGGCACTGATTTGCTAGCATTGAGGCGTTCAATAAGGTCATAAACAGATGTCAAATCACGAATATCAATATTTACAAGAAATGGGCATTCAGTGTTGGGAGTTGGTGCATCCTGAGCGTTTATTAGGGGTGTCGTTACCCACGATTGATTTGCCAGACTCTTGTCGGTTACTACTGGTTTCACCCAACGGCCCACAGAAAAGCAGTGCGTTGTTATTCTCTCGTGTGCTAAAAAGTATGGGGATTGAGCTAAATGATGCGCGTCATCTTGAACCTCAGTATGTTGATCAATTAGGTGGGTCTTTGCCTGAATGGGTTTGGTTTGCGGGCTGTGAGCCGTCATACAGCAAAGTGTCGGCCAAGGTTTTAGTTTCTCCAAATCTTAGCGATATTGATGGTAATAACGAACATCGCCGCGATTTGTGGCAGCAGATTTGTTCTTATGAGTAATACGTTGATGAATATTGATATTGTTCCATTATCTCTGCCTTATCTTGATGCCGTTTGGTGTATTGAGCAACAAGCACATAGCCACCCTTGGGCTGAGTCTTTAGTGCGTGATCTCAATAACCGTGGTGCTTGTCACTATGTGATGTTGAAAAATGAAGAGGTCGTCGGTTACTTTTACGCCCAGAATATTATTGGTGAAGTGACGTTATTGAACATAGCGGTCGATCCCAAGTGGCAAGGAAAGGGCTATGGTAAAATGCTGACCGAGTTTTTCTTAGCTATGTGTGAGAAAGCAAAAGCTGAAAGCGCATGGCTTGAGGTTCGTGAAAGTAATGTCCGCGCTTATTCTTTGTATGAGTCGTTAGGGTTTAATGAACTGGATCGCCGAGTTAATTACTACCCAACCGATAAAGGTTCAGAGGACGCGATCATCATGAGCTACTATTTTTTGTAAGCACATTAATGGTCGTGGATGTTATCTGGGGTGTTTGTTTCTATATGATAACAAGCAGCCTCAAAACGTTTCACGAGTTCGTTTGCCGGTAGTGGTTTATCGAACAAGTAGCCTTGAAATTGAGTGCATCCAAGTTGCTTGAGTGCATAAAGCTCTTCACAATCTTCGACCCCTTCGGCAATCACCTCTAAATTCAGGCGTCGAGCAATCATCAAAATCGTATCAACAATCGCTTGATCACTTTCATCTAAATGCAGTTGAGCGACAAACGAGCGATCAATTTTTAGCACATCAACAGATAATAACTTTAGGTAGCGCAATGATGAATAACCAGTACCAAAATCATCAATCGAAATACTTAAGTTGCTCTCTTTAAGCTGAACCATTTTTTGGATGGCGCTTTCAACATTTTCAAGTAATAAACCTTCGGTAATTTCTAACTCAATATGGTCACCGGTTATTCCTGCATGTTGTAGAGCTTGATTTATGTGCTCAACGAATGAGTCTTGAGAAAATTGGAGTGGGCTGATGTTTATCGCAAGACGACGAAAATGTGCAGGTAGCACGCCTTGTTTTTTCCATGCCGCATATTGGTAACATGCCTGCTCAATGATCCACTGACCAATCGGAATGATTTGTCCTGTTTCTTCTGCGATGGGCATGAACACACCAGGAGGTAGAACGCCTTTCGTTGGGTGATTCCAGCGAATTAATGCTTCGACTCCAATAATGTTATGTTTTTCATCTACCTGAGGTTGGTAGTAAAGCTCAAGCTGCTGCATGTTTAATGCTTCGTGCAGCCCTTTTTCTATCTCTAAGAACGACTCAACCTGAGCATGCATTTCCGGCTCATAAAATATGTATTTATTGCGCCCATTCACTTTGGCTCGGTATAACGCGGTATCGGCTTGTCTGAGTACGTCGATATTGGTTTTACCAACCGAAGGAAAAATAGAAATACCTACGCTGACGGTACAATACAGTTGGTGTTCATCAATGGAATACGGATTTGAAACTAACGCCAACAGTTGCTGCGCCAGTTCTTCGGCCTGGTTTCTGTTTAAATTTGGTATCAATATCGCAAATTCGTCGCCGCCGATCCTTGCGGCTAAATGACTACTTTTAAGCCATGCATCCATCCGCATCGCGATGGCTTTAATCAGTTTATCGCCAATAGTGTGACCTAATGAATTGTTAATGGTTTTGAAACGATCCAGATCGAGATAAAACAAAACCCCAGAGATTTTAGCCTGAATACTTTCGTCAATGGCTTTGGTTAACATTTGTAATAACAAGCTACGGTTAGCAAGCCCAGTTAAGGTATCGTAATAGGCCAATTGATTGCGTTTGGCATCAGCAATTTCTCTATCTTTCCAGAGTGAATGAAAAGTAAAGGCAAGCTCATTGAGTTCATTATTCTGCTTTTGCAGCGGTGGTACGCTGGCACGTTCATTATCTTGTAGCGAGCGCACCCAAGAGGTGAGTGTCGTTAAAGGTTTTGATAATTTATAGTAAAAGAAAAACAGTAAAATAGAGGTTAGAAGTACGTTTCTAAATAGGTCAAACAGCAATACACGGGTAGTTTTAGCAATAAAACTTTCAGCGATTGAAGAACCGTTAACCGAAAAGCTTAATCTTCCTACCACCACATCAGAGCTCGGCTGATGTAAGTCTGTTTTGAAAACAGGAATCTCTGGCGTCAAGTAATTGGATAGCAGTTGCATGAAGGTGGTCTGAGGGGCTACCTCTCTGGTTTTACTGGCAAGCGTATCACCAAAATCATCAATAATTTCGACATGATAAATAGCGCTATCGACCATTAAACTTGAAGCGACTTGCTCAGCGAGCATATTGTTTAAATGGTAAGCTGCTTGGCTTGCGTTAGCGTAGTTTTGTAATAGCTTAAAACGATAATGATCTTCAATTTTGGTCTGTTCTTGGTGCAGATCAACCAAAATATGATACAAACTAAACCCTATCCCAAGGATCACAGAAACTAGGAATACGGTTTTGGCTTGTTTAAACGCTAGTGAATTTCGTTGTTTGGTTATCCGCATAATGCCCGCTTATCCCTTTTATCTTGTTAAGTTATAGCTCATATTTCTTGATAACTTAATTTGAATGAGCAAAGTAGTGAGTTTCTTTTCACCTTTAATTGAGCTTGCAAGCGGTAAGTACTGAGACGGAAGTTGCTCCTAGATCAAATATAGGGGAGAATACCGCGCAAAATTGAATCGAATCGCTGACGAGTAAAAGCATTTCTGCTTCCTTTAATACAGCATATTAAGAAGACCTGTTTCATGTCAAATACTCCTTTTTTAAGTGAAGTTTCTAAACGCAGAACCTTTGCTATTATTTCGCACCCGGATGCGGGTAAAACCACCATTACCGAAAAAGTACTTTTATTCGGGAATGCCATTCAAAAAGCTGGGACAGTAAAAGGCCGTGGCTCTAACCAGCATGCCAAATCGGACTGGATGGAGATGGAAAAAGAACGTGGTATCTCGGTGACAACATCGGTGATGCAGTTTCCTTATCACCAGTGTTTGGTTAACCTACTTGATACTCCGGGGCACGAAGACTTCTCTGAAGATACCTACCGTACGCTCACCGCTGTCGACTCTTGTCTAATGGTGATTGATGCCGCTAAAGGTGTCGAAGATCGTACACGTAAACTGATGGAAGTAACGCGTCTGCGTGATACGCCTATTGTGACCTTCATGAACAAATTGGACCGTGATATTCGCGACCCAATGGAATTGCTTGATGAAGTTGAAAACGAGCTCAATATCGCCTGTGCACCTGTTTCATGGCCTATCGGTTGTGGTAAAGAGTTCAAAGGCGTGTATCACATTCATCGTGATGAAACGATTTTATATGCAACAGGCCAAGGCCATACCATTCAAGAAGAGCGTATTGTTAAAGGGTTAGATAACCCTGAGCTAGATACAGCTGTCGGCGAAGAGCTAGCGTCACAATTGCGTGATGAGTTGGAACTTGTGCTTGGAGCTTCACACGAATTTGATCGTGAGCTGTTCTTGAAGGGGGAGTTAACGCCAGTTTTCTTTGGTACTGCTTTAGGTAACTTTGGTGTTGATCACGTGCTTGATGGATTGACTGACTGGGCTCCGGCACCCATGCCGCGTCAAGCCAATGAACGTATTGTGGAAGCAACTGAAGAGAAATTTTCTGGTTTCGTATTTAAGATCCAGGCAAATATGGATCCAAAACATCGTGACCGTATTGCTTTTATGCGCATCGTGTCGGGCACTTATAGCCAAGGCATGAAAATGAACCACGTGCGTAGTGGCAAGCAAGTGAGCATTTCTGATGCTGTTACGTTTATGGCGGGTGATCGCTCTCGTGCTGATCACGCGTATGCTGGTGATATTATCGGTTTACACAACCATGGTACGATTCAGATTGGTGATACTTTTACTCAAGGTGAATCACTGAAGTTCTCTGGTATTCCCAACTTTGCCCCAGAACTTTTCCGTCGTATTCGTCTGCGCGATCCTCTGAAACAAAAGCAATTGCTTAAAGGGTTAGTACAGTTATCTGAAGAGGGGGCTGTACAAGTTTTCCGTCCGCTACAAAACAACGACTTAATTGTTGGTGCGGTTGGTGTACTGCAGTTTGATGTGGTGGTTTCTCGCTTGAAATCAGAATACAACGTTGAAGCGATTTACGAAGGTGTCAATGTAGCGACAGCACGTTGGATTGAATGCGCCGATGAGAAAAAACTCGAAGAGTTTAAGCGTAAAAATCAAAGTAATATTGCACTCGATGGTGGTGATAACCTTGCGTATGTTGCGCCAACGATGGTCAACTTAAACTTAGCGAAAGAGCGTTTCCCTGAGATAGATTTCCGCGCGACTCGCGAACACTAATTCGTACTTTTCTGGTGGAAGTCATTTTCACCGGAAATTGAATTTAAAAAGTGGAAATAGAAAAATGCCGATGTGAAAACATCGGCATTTTTGATCAGTCAGTTTTACAAACGAAGATTATTTCTTCTTGGGTTTCACTTTCTTTTTCTTGGCAATGGTTTTTGTTTTTTTGTCATCGGCCTTTTTCTTTTTCTTCTTAAATACCGATTTCTTATGTTGAGGGCGCATATCTTTTATAAAACGCTCTTTGATTTCCTCATCAACATAGCGTGCTACACGATCCATCATTTGTTGATCATGTGCTTCAACTAGAGATATTGCGTTGCCTTTTTTGCCTGCACGAGCTGTGCGGCCAATACGGTGCAGATAAACATCCGCAGAGCGAGGTAAATCGAAGTTGATTACGTGGCTCACGTCAGGAAGGTCGATACCACGAGCCGCAACATCCGTCGCTAGCAACACATTTACATCACCTTCACGGAAACGAGTAATGGCATTGTTGCGGCGATCTTGTGGCATTTCACCTTGGATCCACGCACATGGAATTTGCGCTTTTTCCAATTCGTTACGTAAGTCGGCAAGGCGCTCACGTGTTTTAAGAAAGACAATAGAGCGTTCTGCTTGCTCGGTGAGGATCTTCTTCAGTAGCTCGACTTTATGTTCCATGGTGTCAGCACGGTGATACCACTGAGTGATTTTCTTGCGCTCACGACGAGAAGGATCGGCATTGATTTCAGCTGGTTCTTTTAATAGATCTGCTGTAAATCCTTCGACGCCGCGGCCTTCTAAGGTTGCCGAGAAAAGGTGCGTTTGTTTACGCCAGCGACATTCTGCTGAAAGACGGTCAACAACTGGGCCAAAGCCCATATCCAACATGCGGTCAGCTTCATCCAAAATGAGCCATTCAATAGCGCGGCAATCAAAACGCTCACCTTCGATGTATTCCATCAAACGGCCTGGCGTTGCAACCACAATATCTTGAGTGGTTGCAAGAATATCTGCGTGTTCTTGGTATTGAACACCACCGGTAATCGTAAAGATATTCAAGCGAGTATTTTTAGCCAGTGCACGAGCTTGATCAGCGACTTGCATCGCTAATTCACGAGTTGGTGTCAAAATCAGTACGCGTGCAGGACCTGATTTTTTACGAGGAAAATCTAAAAGATACTGAAGTGCTGGTAAAACGAATGCAGCGGTTTTACCGGTTCCCGTTGGCGCTGAGGCAAGAATATCTCGTCCATCTAGGGCTTGTGGGATCGCTTCTGCTTGAACTTGGGTGGGACGTTCAAAGCCCATATCTTCAATGGCCGCAATAATGCTAGGGTCAAGATCGAGGTCAGCAAAGGTTTTGATCACAGTGAGTACTCCACAAGCCGAGGGGCTTATTTGGCAAAAAAATTAAGGTCGGACATTATAGTGGGATTGGTGATTAGGATCACATGTTATTTCTACATCTTGAGATAAAAATCTTTTGTTAAGGCGATGAACTCTTTGCTGTAACCCTCTTGAGAATGAATAACTAGATGTGATTGCATTGTATCCACTGCTGTTAAACTGAGCTCAATCAGAAGGCGGTGTACGGGTTTATTGACGGTTGGTTGTACAGTACACAGCCGGCTGATATGCCATCCCAATGTTTTCGCTAAACTGATAAATAGCTCCCCTTCATATTTGGGTAAGACAAAACAGGCATTTCCGTTGGGATGAAGCAGTTTTTTTGCTTTTAGCAATAAGTCTTGGTGACTAAGGCTTGTAGTGTGCCTTGCGGTAGCGCGCTGTTGATGCTGAGACCGCTCGCCATCATTGAAATAAGGCGGGTTACAGATAATAGCATCAAATTGTTTCACGAATGGCGTATGTATAATATCACTATGTATGACTTGAATCCGACTTGACCATGGTGAAGCTGCGCTGTTGTGACTAGCTGTTGCAAAAGCAAAATCATCAATTTCGACAGCTGTAATATACGCATCGGGAAAGCGTTGAGCAGACATTAGCGCAAGCAGGCCCGTTCCTGTCCCAATATCTAAGATGGAATTGGGGGAATGAGTGAAGGCCCATGCGCCGAGCAGTACACCATCGGTACTAACTGGCATACCAGAATGACCGCCTTCAACGGAAAACTGTTTAAATTGGAAGTCTTTAGTCTTTAATATGCTACTTTTCATGATTATTTCAAAACTTGATTCATTTTGAGTGAATACCACCATTGTTACTGGTTTGTTTGGTTTTTTGTTCTAACTGTTGTTGTTTTGTATAATAAGAAGATCGGAATATCATTCTATCTATTTTTTAACATTTAGGTTTTTTCACTGCTTTTTTGCTATATATATAAATTAATGTAGCGTTTTTGGCTTTGCCCTTGCGAAATATTAAGTGTTTCGTCATTATTCGCCCTTAATTTTAAAAAATAGATGTGGTTATATACCCATCAATGCATACACAACATTTATCAAATAATAATTAAGGGCTATCTGTGAAGCAGACGTTAAAACTAACAGATATTATCGCGATCGGCTTTATGCTTTTCGCGTTTTTCTTGGGTGCTGGTAACATCATCTTTCCGCCAATTGCTGGCCAACTTGCCGGGGATCACCTCTTTCCAGCAATGACAGGTTTCTTATTTACAGCGGTTGGTTTACCGTTGATTACCATTATCGCAATTGCGATCGCTGGTGGTACATGGGAGCACCTCACTAAAGATCTACCAAAACAAGCGGCAACGCTTATGGCGGTAATGATCTTTATCATTATTGGTCCTGCATTTGCAGCGCCACGAACTGGTCTTGTTGCCTACGAGATGGCGATTAAGCCATTTTTCATTGATGCTCAGCAATCACATTTGACACTTTTTTCCATTATATTTTTTGCTGTAGCGATGTTTTTTGCCTGGTCTCAAGGCAAGTTAATTGATGTGATTGGTAAGGTGCTAACACCTGCATTATTTATTGCGCTGATCGTTCTTGCTGTGGCCGTTTTTATCGACCCTCAAGGTGAAATGCTGAGTGCACACGGTGAATATTTAACCCAACCATTTACGAAAGGCTTCCTTGAAGGCTACAACACAATGGATACGTTTGGTTCACTAATGTTTGGTATGTTGATGGTTGATGCTCTACGTAGCAAAGGTATCACTGAGCGTTCTGCAACCACTAAATATTTAATCAATGCAGCATGTATTGCAGCAGCCGGTTTAGCATTTGTTTATGTTTCGCTGTTCTACTTGGGAGCTACGAGCTCTGTGGTTGCAGCTGGCGCTGAAAACGGTGGTGTGGTGCTTAGCCAATACGTTCAGGCATTATTTGGTCCTTATGGTCAAATTGTGCTGTCAGTTATCGTTCTATTAGCTTGTTTAACAACGGCGATTGGTTTGATTTCAGCATGTTCTGATTACTTTAGTTCATTGACTTCTATTACTTATAAAAAGTGGGTATTAATCATTGGTACTATTTGCGCTATTGTCGCTAATGTTGGCTTATCTCAGCTTATTTCGCTATCAGTACCTGTACTATTTGCACTTTACCCAGTGGCGATTGCTTTAGTAGCCCTTACGTTTGTTCGTAGCAAACTGCCTAATCCTCGGGTGGCATACCGCGTAGTATTATTAATTTCATTGCTATTTGCTTTGATTGATGCTGCCAAGGTTGCTGGGGTTGATGTTTCTGCATTCAACATGCTACCACTGTTTGAAATTGGTATGGGATGGTTGTTACCAACTACTGTTGCGATCGTCTGTATGTTTTTTGTGGCAGGTTCTGTACAAGAAACACTGGTTAAAGAAACCGCTTAGTTCAAAAATAAAGTGAGAGACTGGTCATTGATGATCAGTCTCTTTTTTGTCTAAAAATGAAAGTAAATACTCGTTTCCCTTCTATCTCATCAAACTAATTTTTCCTGTATCTTCGTCACATTTTTAAGTAGAATTCTTCGGTTATTTTCTACTCATAAATGCTGAGCAAACATGTTTGAAATCAATCCTATTAAAAACCGTCTTCAGGATGTGTCAGAGCGCACAAATATCCTGAGGGGGTATCTTTGACTACGACGCTAAGAAAGAGCGTTTAGAAGAAGTTAATGCCGAACTAGAACAACCCGATGTGTGGAACGAACCTGAGCGCGCCCAAGCGTTAGGTAAAGAGCGCGCATCACTTGAAGCCGTTGTTGATACTATTGATCAGCTTGATCAAGGTGTTGATGACGTTGAAGGGTTGCTTGAGCTTGCTATTGAAGCTGAAGATCAAGAAACGTTTGACGAAATTGGCCCTGAACTTGAAGAGTTAGAAGTAAAATTAGGCCAACTTGAATTTCGTCGTATGTTTTCTGGTGATCACGATGGCTCTGATTGCTATATCGACTTGCAGTCTGGCTCTGGTGGTACTGAAGCACAAGATTGGACTTCGATGTTACTGCGTATGTACCTTCGTTGGGCTGAAGCCAAAGGTTTCAAAACTGAAGTTATTGAAGTCTCAGAAGGTGATGTTGCTGGTTTGAAAGGTGCGACAGTGCGTATTTCTGGCGATTATGCCTACGGGTGGCTGCGCACGGAAACTGGGGTTCATCGCTTGGTTCGTAAATCTCCATTTGACTCTAGTGGCCGTCGTCATACTTCGTTTGCTTCTGCATTCATATATCCTGAGATTGATGAAAACATCGCTATTGATATTAATCCATCGGATCTGCGTATTGATGTATACCGCGCGTCAGGTGCGGGTGGTCAGCACGTAAACACCACAGAATCAGCGGTTCGTATTACTCACTTACCAACCAATACCGTTGTTCAATGCCAAAATGATCGTTCGCAACATAAGAATAAAGATCAGGCGATGAAACAATTGCGTGCAAAATTGTTTGAACTTGAGTTACAAAAGCAAAATGCAGAAAAACAGGCCAACGAAGACGCGAAGTCGGACATTGGTTGGGGTAGCCAGATCCGCTCTTACGTATTAGATGACTCTCGCATTAAAGATCTACGTACAGGTGTTGAGAACCGTAATACTCAAGCAGTATTAGATGGCGATTTAGACAAATTTATTGAAGCTAGCCTGAAATCAGGTCTTTAAGCTTTTTCCGACATATAAGGTGTATGTAAAATGGCTGATGCTGTTCAAAACGAAATGAATCAAGAGCAAATAGCGCAAGAAGAGAACAAACTGATTGCAGAACGTCGCAGCAAGTTGGATCACATCCGTAAGAGCTGTAAAGCAAATGGCCACCCTAACGATTTTCGTCGTGATAGCCTAGCGGGTGACCTTCAAAAACAATTCGGTGAAAAAAGCAAAGAAGAGCTAGAACAGCTAAATCATGTCGTTGCTATTGCTGGTCGTGTTATGGCTAAACGTGGTCCTTTTCTTGTGATTCAAGAGACGTCTGGTCGCATTCAAGCATACGCTGATAAAGCAGTACAAAAAGTATTGAAAGAGCAATACCAAGGTTTAGACATTGGTGACATCATCGGTGTAAAAGGTGCTTTGCATAAATCTGGCAAAGGTGATTTATACGTGAATATGGAAGAATTCGAGTTGCTGACTAAAGCGCTGCGTCCTCTTCCTGAAAAGTTCCACGGTTTGACTGACCAAGAGATGCGTTATCGTCAACGTTACGTTGATTTAATCGTTAACGAAGATTCACGTAATGCATTTATTATTCGTTCCAAGCTTGTTGCTGCCATTCGCAGTTTCATGACTTCTAAAGGTTACTTAGAAGTTGAAACACCAATGATGCACGTTATCCCTGGTGGCGCTTCAGCTCGTCCATTTGTTACTCACCATAATGCGTTAGATATTGATATGTATCTGCGTATTGCTCCTGAGTTATACCTAAAACGTTTGGTTGTTGGTGGCTTTGATCGCGTATTCGAAATCAATCGTAACTTCCGTAACGAAGGTCTTTCACCACGTCATAACCCAGAATTCACTATGATGGAATTCTACCAAGCTTATGCCGACTACAAAGATTTGATGGATCTAACAGAAGAGATGCTCAGCACGGTAGCATTGTCTGTTCTAGGTTCAACCTCAATGCCATATGGTGATCAAGTGGTTGAATTTGGTGGTAAATATGCACGTATGAGCATGTTGGAAGCCATTAAACATTACAACCCTAAGCATGAAGAGATCCAAGCGCTTGATAATGAAGGCGTACAAAATCGTGAATTGATGGTGAAGATCGCCAAGTCAGTGCATGTAGAAGTAGAGCCATTTTGGACTTGTGGCCAACTGTTAGAAGAAATCTTTGGTGAAACGGCTGAACCTAAGCTTATCCAACCAACGTTCATTACCGGTTATCCAGCCGATATTTCGCCATTGGCGCGTCGTAGCGATGATAACCCATTCTTTACTGACCGCTTTGAGTTTTTCATTGGTGGGCGTGAAGTAGCTAATGGTTTCTCTGAGCTAAACGATGCTCAAGATCAAGATGAACGTTTCCTCGCACAAGTTAACGCGAAAGATGCAGGTGATGATGAAGCGATGTTCTATGATGCAGATTACATTGTTGCACTAGAGCACGGTTTACCACCAACAGCAGGTCAAGGGATTGGTATTGACCGTTTAGCCATGCTATTCACCAATACACATACTATACGTGACGTAATTTTATTCCCTGCGATGCGTCCACAGCAGTAATTGCTACTTTAGTTGATATTGGCCGCCTTAATTGGCGGCTTTTTTTGTATCAGTTCTATTGAATAATTCCGTCATTTGTATGAAATATGAAGTAAAACTTTCATTATAACTATGAAATACTTCTCTATATCGATTGGTAGATGGCTTATATAGCATTCAGTCTTAAAGATGAGACAGACTACATCGATAAGTCTCGTTAATGTATCGTTCGTCTGATGTGCCTAAACTAGCACTGCATAGAAATATAAATCAAAAGATAAGGAATAGCTGATGGGAACTCAATTCCGAATGGATTCTGTCCCTGGTTCGCTTGTCGTGGTTGGTGGAACATACGAACCTTGGTTATCTGTCCTTGAACAGGTAGGCTGGCGCTGCACACAGTGTGCAGATTTACGTAAAGCTGATGTTCTGTTTTCTGAAACAGGTCCGTGTATCGGTATTGTTGATTTAAGCCACGATGAATTTAGCCTCAATGGTATTGCGAATTTAGTAAGTAATCACAAGCAAGTTCGCTGGCTTGCATTTATTCGAGAATCGCAATTGAGTTCCGATACGATTTGCCAGTTTATCGTGAACTTTTGTATCGACTTTTTTACCGCTCCAATTCCTGATGCGCAGCTTCTGAGTACGATAGGCCATCAGTTGGGGATGTTGAAACTCGAGAAGAAAGTGTGGCCACATTATGGCTCGACTGGTGACATCGGACTGATTGGTGATTCAACACCAGTCAAACGTCTTCGTGATCAAATCAAGCGTATTGGTCCAACTGATGTCAGTATTCTTATTTATGGTGAAAGCGGTACTGGTAAGGAGACGGTTGCTAAAGCGATCCATAAAACCTCCGCTCGTTCGCAAAAACCTTTTATTTCAGTAAATTGTCGAGCAATGTCTGAGAGCCGTTTTGAATGTGAGCTATTTGGTATTGGTTGTGACGATCCCGCGCAAACTCCATTGTTAGAGAAAGCTGATGGCGGTACTCTCTTACTCAATGACATTCTGACTTTACCAAAGAGTCAGCAAGTTAACCTGTTACGTTTCATGCAGGAAGGAACCATTGAGACTCCAGAAGGAGTAAAAGAAGCTGATGTCAGGATATTGGCGGCAAACTCTTCGGATATTGAAAAAGCGTTGATTGATGGAAACTTTAATGAAGAACTTTACCATTATATCAATGTGTTGCGTATTAATGTGCCTAGCTTAAAGGAACGGGTCGGTGATATTGCACTGTTGGCTCGTCATTTCTTACAAGAGTATTCTAAAGAATTTAACGCACAAGCTCGTAGTTTCACTGAAGAAGCAATACGTTCACTGACTCGTTATCACTGGCCGGGTAATGTTCGTGAGTTAATGAATCAGATCAAGCGAATTGTTTTGATGTCAGACTCGGTAATGTTGGATGAAGTCCACTTAGATTTGCCGAAGCGAAGTGATGGTAAACGAAGTCTTAAAAGTATACGTGAGCGCTCTGAACGAGACGCACTGTTGCTGGTACTGGAATCTAACGCCGGTCAAGTCTCAATGGCCGCAAAAGAACTTGGTATTTCTAGAGCAACCATGTATCGATTGCTCAATAAACATAATTTAATTAATGAAAATACGTATTAACACCATGATGTTAATAATAAAAATGGCCACTTCGTAAGAAGTGGCCATTTTTTTGTAATAATATCTTTTGTGAATAAGATATTCTTTAGGTGAATATCTTATTTTTTTCTATTGATTGGGTGTGATTATAGGTTAATACGTTGTTTTTAAATCAGTTGAATATTAATGGTTGAATAATAAGCTCAGTTACTTAGAATTTAACTGTGAGATTAACTCACGTACATCTCTTATTGGATTAACTTATTTGCTTGGAGGCGCAACATGACACATTACGTATTTGTTCACACTGTTCGCGTTTCTGATGATATCACTATGCCCAAAGCGATTAAGCGTTCCGACGCTATTCGTTTCTGTGATCATATCAAAGGCACTGATTTTTAGTTAATCCGTAACCTCTAATAGGCTGCGGAAAAATGGCAGCTTATGAGAGTGTTCTATCTACCTTTCCTTTGGCTTTCATTTTTCCCCAGTAAACATTTTAAAACTGGAGAATACCCATGCGTCATTCAATTTATCTACAACTTGCTACTCTACTTGTTCGTGCCGATTTGCGTCGTGAAGAACGCGAATGGAAACGAAAATTTCGTCGTAGTGCGTTTGACTTACCTGTGCATAACGTCCATCTGTTGAAAGATATTGGTCTAGAGAGTGATGGCCGTCCAATTGGTCAATCCGAGCCAGATGCCGTTAAAGCCGAGCGTCGTGTGCGTCATCTACGTCGAGTTTTAAGTGCGCGAATACCGACGTAATCAATAGGGGCTGGTTACTTCACCAGCCCCGGCGTTATTTATGGACAAGGATTGGAGTAAGTCGTCCCAATTTCTTGAATCTTAAGAAGCAGTTCTTCATCTAACACGACATCTAAACTATCTATGTTATTTTTCAATTGTTCCAAGTTTGTCGCTCCAATAATATTGGCAGCGACAAACGGACGTTGGTTGACAAATGCGAGAGCCATTTGAGCCGGATCTATGCCATATTGATTGGCAAGTTCCACATAGGCTTGGGTGGCTTTCATTCCCTGTGCAGTAAAGTAACGAGAAAAACGTTCATGCAAACTACAACGAGCTCCTTGCGGGCGAGCACCGTTGAGATACTTGCCACTCAAACAACCAAAAGCTAATGGTGAATAGGCTAACAGCTTAACCCCTTCAAAGTGACTGATTTCTGATAGCCCCACTTCAAAGCTTCTGTTTAGGAGGTTGTAGGAGTTTTGGATTGAGACTATTCGTGTCAAATCGTGCTTTTCAGCCAATTTTAACAGAGTCATTACTCCCCAAGGGGTGTCATTAGATACTCCTACATACCGTACTTTGCCCACTTTAACCAAGTCATTTAGTGCTTCAAGTGTCTCGATAAGCGTCACTTCTTCTTGCTCATCTGGATAAGGATAGTTGAGTTGGCCAAACATATTAGTTTGACGCTGTGGCCAATGTAGTTGGTATAGGTCGACATAGTCCGTTTTTAGACGGCTAAGACTGTCATCAATAGCAAGGTGGACATTACGTCGGTCGAGTGACATGTTGTTGCGAATGTAAGGAACATTACGAGGTCCTGCTACTTTTGTCGCTAATACGATTTTTTCTCGTTTACCTGATTTTTCAAGCCAATTACCAATGTAACTCTCGGTTAATCCTTGAGTCTGTCCTGTAGGAGGAACGGGGTACATCTCTGCGGTATCAATGAAATTAACCCCTCGTTCAAATGCGTAATCGAGTTGTTGAAAGGCTTCTTGTTGGCTGTTTTGTTCACCAAAAGTCATTGTGCCTAAACAGATTTTACTCACTTCCAGTGTTGAATGCGGCAGTTTGGTATATTGCATAATCCTTCCTTGCTGAATATCGCGGATGAGTGCGTGATGTTTTTTCACTATAAGCGAAGAATATTGATAAACGGAAATGAAATTTGTGACTAGAGATCAAACTGTTAACTATTTTACAACCACTGACCTTACTTGTTTAAATAAAATATCGCTCAAGAATTGTAGCAGTAAATTGGGTTCTTAAATAAAAACCACGAGGCAAGGTTCTGATGGGTTTGCCGTTAGCGCCATAGGCTTCGGTTAATGCTCGGCTATTAGCCGCTTTTGGGCGTAGTTGTAACACTTCACCATGCCTTGCAGTGATCTGTTCTACATTGCCTAGCACAATAAATTCCATTAACTCTTCCCAGTCATTTTTGAGCTGTTGCTCTTCTTCTACCGAAGGACTCCAAAGTAGTGGCGATCCAACGTGGCGTTCTGCAAGTGGAATTTCTCTTTCTCCTTCGATAGGAACCCATAAAACTCGTGATAGCTTGTTTCGTACATGACTTTGTTCCCAGGTTAATCCTTGAACACCGGTTAAGGGAGCGACGCAAACAAACGTCGTTTCAAGAGGTTTGCCTGAGTAACCTATTGGAATACTTTTTAGTTCAATGCCGAGTTGTTCGAAGTCTTGCTGAGGTTTACTGCCTGCAGTGGCCCCTAAATGCCACTCTAACAGCTGTCCAACCCAGCCCTTGTCTTTCTTAAGGTTAGGAGGAATCGGCATCTGAGCTTCTTCGGCCAGCTCTCGAAAGCTTAGTCCAGCGATATCTTGCGCCCTAAGCAGCAGTTCATGTTCGGTTTTAGGTACTGGTTTCATGATAGTTGGACTTGTAAAAGTCGGATTGTAGCAAATCTAACAGGTAATGTAGTGTTGTGTCGTGTTTGGATCTTTTGTCTAAAAGATCATCGAAAAGTGAGTTATCCACATGTTGACCTCAAAAATATTATACAGTTGGTATGTATGTATGTATTTACAGGGGTTTTAGAGGTGGGATGTGAGCATTCATTACGCTTATCTCTATAATTTCCGTTTGGTTGTGTGGATAACGAATAAAGTGGTGGATCTTTGAGCATCTTGCTGAAAGATCAAATTTTATACGTTTTACAAGTAGGCTTGTATCTTTTTTTGTTTTTAACCTATTGTTTTTGTTTGTTATTAATTTTTTTGTATGTTGCTTTTTTATGGTTTGGATCGTGAATTATGCGGTTTTCATGCTTTGGAGCGATATTCTTCACATAGTTACTCACAGAAAACGTGAATAAATGTGGCAGTGCTCTCATTATTTTGTTGATAAGTTCATTTTAGATTAAAAGTTATCCAATCTTCTGTTGGGAGCACATAAATCTCGTGTTAATCACATTAGTAAGTTTGCTCCGATTGGGGATATGTGGAAAAATCAAAGTAATTAAGATTTTATTAGAGGTTGGCCAGTGATCGATGGCGATGGTTACCGACTCAATGTTGGTATTGTGATTTGTAACAACCATGGTCAGGTATTCTGGGCGAAACGATACGGACAACATTCTTGGCAATTTCCACAAGGTGGAATTGATGAAGACGAAACTCCTGAACAAGCCATGTTTCGTGAGCTTTATGAAGAGGTTGGTCTCACCAAAAAAGATGTGAGAATCATAGCAACAAGTCGTCATTGGTTAAGATACAAATTACCCAAACGATTAGTTCGCTGGGATTCACAACCGGTTTGTATCGGACAAAAACAGAAATGGTTCCTTCTGCGTATGGAATGTGATGAATCAAGAATCAACATGCAACGTGGAAATACCCCTGAATTTGATGGTTGGCGCTGGGTAAGTTTTTGGTATCCAGTTAGACAAGTGGTTTCTTTTAAGCGCGATGTTTATCGCCGGGCGATGAAAGAGTTTGCATCAGTTGCGATGCCATTTAAAGAACGTAAAGGTAAACGCAAAAACCGAAGAGGATAGACATGCTCTCTCAGCTAAGGGAAATAGTTGAACAAGTATCCAAGCTAGAAAACGTTTATCAAGCGTTGGATATTTTGGTTAAGCAAACGTGCAATGCAATGAGTACAGAGTGTTGCACTGTCTATCTTGCTAATGAAGAAAAGCAGCGCTTAGAATTGATGGCCACACAAGGCTTAAAATTCAAAGGCGATAAAATTCATCTCGGTTTTGATGAGGGGTTGGTTGGTTTAGTTAAGCGCTCAGCTGAGCTAATCAACCTTGCTGAAGCGTCGAAGCATCCTAATTTCAAATATGTCAAAGAGTTGGGTGAAGAGGTTTATCACAGCTTTCTTGGCACGCCGATTATCCACCGTAAGCGAGTACTTGGTGTGCTGGTGGTCCAGCAAAAATCTCCCCGTTTATTTAGTGAAATGGAAGAGTCTTTTATTGTGACTCTGGCCGCCCAAGTGGCGGTTATTATCGCTCATGCCCAAACACAAGGGCAGTGGTTACTTTCAAAGAATCAATTAGCAACGACGGGTGTTGCTGCGTCTTCTGGTGTCGCGATTGGTGAGTTTTGGTGGGATAACACTCAACCTCAGTTATCCGAGGTTTATCCGGCTTCTACGTTAGATATTGACCGTGAACAAGAATGGCTTTTACTAGCGATTGAAAATGCGCTTAGTGATTTTCGTCGACTGAGAAAAAAATTAGATAGCGAAATCAATAAAGATGCTTTAGCTATCTTTGATCTTTTTACCCACTTATTAAACGATCCGATGTTACGCAGTGACCTTAAAGGTCAGATCCAAAAAGGTGATCGCGCCGATTGGGCGTTAAGACAAGTGGTCGAGACCTATTCAAACCGATTTGCCAGAATGTCGGACGTGTACTTGCGCGAAAGGGCGCAAGATATTCGTGAGCTTGGGCAGCGTCTGTTATTCTTTTTGCATAATAGTGAACATGATCAACAGCAGTTGGATAAGCCAATTATTTTGGTGGTACGAGAACTAACCGCTTCAATTTTAGCTTCCATTCCCAAAGATAAACTTCTCGCGGTGGTTTCTATCGAAGGGGCGGCTAACTCGCATGCGGCGATTCTGTCACGCGCGCTGGGTATTCCTGCCGTGATGGGAGTATCGCTTAATCTTAAAGAGATTAATGGTAAGCAAGGGATAGTTGACGGCTATAGTGGCAAAATATTCATTGCGCCTAATCGACAACTGTTAGCTGAATATCGTGCTTTAGCGGATGAAGAAACAGAGCTTTCCAAAATGGTGAATGAAACCATTGCCGAAGCACCTGTGACCTTAGATGGCCAGCGCATTGAATTATTGCTTAATTCAGGGTTGAGCGCCGACTCCAATATTGCTATTAATCAAGGTGTTGATGGTGTCGGCTTATATCGAACCGAAATCTCCTTTTTATTGCAGCATCGTTTTCCTTCTGAAGATGAACAGTTGCAACAGTATCGTAGTGTTCTTAATGCGTACCCTGATAAACGAGTCGTGATGCGAACCTTAGATATCGGTGGCGATAAACCATTACCATACCTGTCGATCGAAGAAGACAACCCATTTTTAGGGTGGCGCGGTATTCGTTTTACTTTAGATCATCCAGATATTTTCTTAATTCAACTGCGCGCGATGATGCGCGCCAGTATTGATCATCAAAACTTAAGTATTTTGTTACCCATGGTATCGGGAGCAAAAGAGCTAGATGATGCTCTGCACCTCATCCATCAGGCGTACCGAGAAGTCTCTGCTGTTGATGAGCGAATTGTAATGCCACAAATTGGCATTATGATTGAAGTACCATCGATGATCTACCTACTCCCACTAATCGCGAAGAAGATCGATTTCGTCTCGGTTGGAACCAACGATTTAACACAATATTTATTAGCTGTGGATCGGAACAATGCCCATGTTGCTGATGTCTATGAATCGATGCATCCCGCAGTTGTGCTAGCACTGAAGCAAATTCATGATACCTGTAAGCTACATAATATTCCTGTTTGTGTGTGTGGTGAGTTGGCTGGGGATCCTATTGGATCGCTACTGCTGATTGGTTTGGGGTATGAGACGCTAAGTATGAATACGTCTAATGTGGCTAAAGTGAAGTATCTGGTACGTCATTCTCAATCGAAACATTTAAAAGCACTTGCTGACAAAGCGCTGATGCAACCTTATGGTAATGATATCTATAATATGATGCATTCATATTTTGAAAATAAAGGTTTTGCTGGCTTTATCCGTGCTGGTAAAAAATAGGAACCGATGTGAATTTTGAGTTGTTGTCTTTGCTCTTGTTGTTGGGCTCTGTTGTCGGTTTTATGGCTGGGTTACTCGGCATCGGTGGTGGGTTAATTGTTGTTCCTGCGCTGTTGTTTTTGCTTCCTATAGCGGGCATTGCTCCTGAATTGAGCATGCACCTTGCTTTGGCTACATCACTCGCGACCATCATTGTTACTTCAGGATCATCTGCCCTAAACCACCTTAAACTGGGCAACGTAGATATGTTTGTCGTGAAATGGTTGATGCCTGGTGTCATTGTTGGTGGTTTTTTGGGCTCAATTGTCGCTGAACTTATTCCGACTCAATATCTTCCTAAAGTGTTTGGTGTGATTGTTTTTTTCCTCGCTATACAAATGTTTCTATCGATCAAAGCGACCACCTCACGTAGCATGCCTAATGCGTGGGTGACGATGCTATGCGGTGGCGCTATTGGTGTTGTATCTAGCTTGGCTGGTATTGGTGGAGGGTCTTTATCTGTGCCATTTTTAAGCCGCCATGGC
The DNA here is from genome assembly GCF_963889785.1 of Vibrio sp. S12_S33. NCBI lineage: Bacteria > Pseudomonadati > Pseudomonadota > Gammaproteobacteria > Vibrionales > Vibrionaceae > Vibrio > Vibrio sp. S12_S33. The sequence goes on from NZ_CAWPQZ010000002.1 coordinate 148,297, forward strand.
GTTGAAATGCGTAAAGCGGTTGGTTCGTCTTCGGTATGTGGCTGTGTTATTGCTATCTCTGGAATGATAGGTTTTATCTTACATGGTTACCAAGTTGAAAGTCTTCCTCAGTACAGTCTGGGGTATGTTTATTTGCCAGCATTGGTCGCTATTGCCTCGACCTCTATTTTGACGACCAGAATAGGTGCTCGTTATGCGAGTCAATTGCCTACAGTGGTCTTGAAAAAAATATTCTCCATTTTCCTTATGTGCATAGCGGCAACCATGCTGCTGTAATCACTCATTATTTATCTATTACTTGCTTAATAAGAGAGCGCATTTATGTCTCAGGGTTTTATTCAATTTCCTAATATTGACCCCGTTTTAATTGCCATTGGGCCAATCTCCATTCGTTGGTATGGCTTGATGTATTTAGTCGGTTTTGTATTTGCCATGTGGTTAGCGAATCGCCGTGCGGACAAACCAAACAGCGGCTGGACTCGAGAACAAGTATCTGATCTTCTTTTTGCTGGTTTTCTAGGAGTAGTTGTCGGTGGTCGTATTGGCTACGTACTTTTCTATAACTTTGAATTGTTCCTCGATGATCCACTTTATCTTTTTAAAGTTTGGACGGGAGGGATGTCTTTTCACGGTGGTCTATTAGGTGTGATTAGTGCGATGTTCTGGTATGCGAAGAAAAATGGTCGCACTTTCTTTGGGGTTGCTGATTTTATTGCACCATTAGTGCCATTTGGGCTTGGTATGGGGCGATTAGGTAATTTTATGAACAGTGAATTGTGGGGCAGAGTTACGGATGTACCTTGGGCGATAGTCTTCCCAAATGGTGGACCAGTGCCACGTCACCCATCTCAGTTGTATGAAATGGCGCTGGAAGGGATTGTCTTGTTCTTCATCCTTAACTGGTTTATCAAGAAGCCACGGCCGCTAGGGTCGGTTTCCGGATTATTTTTAGCTGGATATGGTACATTTCGCTTTCTTGTTGAATATGTACGTGAGCCGGACGCGCAATTAGGTTTATTTGGTGGGTTTATCTCCATGGGGCAAATTCTATCTCTACCTATGGTAATTCTGGGAGTGTTGATGATGGTTTGGGCTTACAAGCGTGGCCACTACATAGATGCAATCGCTAAGTAAGGAATTAGAGTGAAACAGTATTTAGATCTTTGTCGTCGAATCGTAGACGACGGAATTTGGATTGAAAATGAGCGTACCGGAAAGCGGTGTTTAACGGTGGTTAATGCAGATCTTACTTATGATGTTGGCAATAACCATTTTCCTTTGGTGACAACCCGCAAAAGTTTTTGGAAAGCGGCGGTTGCAGAACTGCTTTTTTCCCCTCTTGAAATTTTTGCACAGTACGTATATATCAGGTAATTAGTCGAAACGATATTTCTTCATTACCTTTTGTTTATGTCCATCGTTTGACTTTTGCACAGTGCGATTGTATTCTATAGTTAGGGTGCAATCGAGGTGCATAGTGTGAAAGTAGTATCTGTAAATCGACAACGACTTAATTTAGCTCACTCTTTGCTTCATGAGTTGGATGGCGTGGATCTAAATGAGTCTGTTGTCGATATTGACGGAACTATAGTTCTAAATGAGAAAATGCAAATCTTGCCTTTGATTTCGGCATTCTTGTGTGAACGTCAAACAAAGAACAAAAACGCAGATACAACGGCCAAAACATATGGCCGAAATTTGTCGTATATACTCTCATATTTGAGTAAGAGATCTGAATTTAAGCACTTTGAACTAGATCAGCATTTTCTGACTGTTAGTAGGGCTGTTCTTGAAGACTATTTTTCATCTTTACAATCTGATGGAATTGAAGACTCTACAATAAGAAATAGAGATGCATCTTTAAAAGCTTTTTTTGATGAATTCTTGTGTAAGACTACATCTGAACGTCCTGCTCTTCGTGATGACAATCCATATTGCGAGGGCGGTTTTATGACTCCATCACCCAAGAAAAATATCGTAAAACCTTGTGATATTATAGACCTTGAACAATTGATGTTAAGCTCAAAATACGAGCGAGAGCGTTTAATATTGCAGTTTATATTCGATTCTGGAGTACGCCGATCAGAACTTGGGAGAATTAATCTAAGTGACATACAAGAAGCACTACGTTTTACAGAATCGCAATTATGGGGCGTTAGTAAAGATCAAGCCATATCACCCAGTGGCTATATTCCAATAATAATCGCTGGTTCCAAAGGAAAATCTCGACAAATAAAGCCAAGAGTTGCTGTCGTAAGTATTGCAACATTGAATAGAATTAAGGCTTATCATGCATCCCCTCTTTATAAAAAGTATGCTCGAAAATATGATTATCGGAGACACCCTGAGTTAACACCTGCATTTTTAAATTCTCATGGAGAAAGGATTAACGCAAAGTCTATAGATAATTTGCTTGAAAAACTCAGTAACAAAGCTTTAGCAAATGGTCGAATTTTGAAATTGATATCTCCGCACAAGCTCAGACATGGATATGCATATGAAGTTCTAAATTCGAAAGATTTTGGTGATGACTATCTAGATCGTTTAGTCAATGTTTCTAAAACATTGGGACACTCTAAGATCGAAACTACACAAAATACTTATACCAGAATACCAGTCGATATATATCAAAAAATGTTAGATAAAGACGGCGAGGTACTGACCAAAGCAAAGAAAATGGAACTTCTTACAAAGAGGACAAAAATTAAGATTCTAATAGGAGATAGAAAATGACGGTTAAACAGCCCCTTTCGAATTTAGAAGTTATTTCAGAATGGGTTGAGACCGTTATTAAGGATATTGATTTTCTTTGGTGTATACCAGTCTACAGCACTAAACTGAATCATTATGGTATGGGTATTAATAAAAGTTGGTTAGAAAAGCAAGTTCCTGTACATCGAAAAGCAGCAGAGAGAAACCCATTAATACAAGCTCAGCTTGACAGAGTAATTCAGGCAATGATTGATGCTGATATCTTGATCGAGGGTGAATCTAGCGGTGCGAATGAAGCAAGACGCTTATTACTATCTGAATATAATCAACTATCTAAAAGTGAAAAAGCATCATTACGATTAAAAGAAGGAATGCCGCTTTTTAGTAAGGTGGTAAAATCTCACTCATATCGAAAATTTAGATCATCTAAAGCGATACAGTTAGCTTTTAAACAAATTCGCAGAGATTATCGTTCTATCGTCAGAAAGAATTACTCGGGAACTCAACGGAATAAAACAGAACGGCAAGTCGCAGAAGATTACCGAAAGCCCATTCGGAAGTGGGTTAAAAGAGTATCTAGAAAGTCCACACTTCTGTGGAAAATCCCAGTAGTAACTAAGAAAGTTAACAAAGATGGTTGTAACCATTACGCTGTTTCAGCAGAGTGGGCAAGAAATGCATTTGGTATTACGGTAGCTACATATAATACTCTTAAATATGAAATTAATGCAGTGATACCATTGATGATTGAAGCTGGCATCGTTTATATTGATGAACCAGCAGGTGCGACCAATGCAAGAAGAGAACTTTTTTTGTGGTTTGATGGATTGACTCAAAATCAACTACGAGAAATACCTATTTATAATAATAAAGTCTCTAGAGCTTATCTTAGTGAAATATGTACTGGATACTCGATCTATAAACAATCTTTGGCTGTTAGCGATGTTCTTAAAAAAATACACAATGAGCTTTGTAGTAAAGGGATCGTTGAGCCTGATGAGGTCTTTTTATCGTATTCTCAACGTAGAGAATTACAAGATAAAGAGTTTCGAATCAAGAGAGATGAAAAGTCACAATACTGGTTATTTTTGTCAAACTTAACTCTTAGTAGCATTGATGATTTTTTAGAACCGACAGACGATGAACCTTTCGTACAGATTCAGCAACTTTTTGCTCGTTGCCTAAAAGAATCAAAGTCAAAATCTGCAAAAGATAGTTTGAAAGATGCTTACTATAAATATTCCAGCTACCTTATGTCATATAGAGGAAGTGAAAATCTGTATATAGCTGATTTTTTTAATGAATATACAGTTATTAACTATAAAGCGTATCTTCAACAACTTGTTGTTGACAAAAAAATTTCACCGTCTTACTCAAATGGTTTATTAAGTTGTCTCAGAAAAGCATTGGATAAAACTAAACACATCAATCAGTTAAAGTTAGAGCCATTTCTTGATGCTCAAGGTTTTGATTCTAAGAGAGTAACAGATCGTTATCGGCCTTTTACTGAATTTGAAAGGAGATGTATATCTGATGCAATACATAGTGAACTTAATGAACGCAGAGAATTATTAAAACCATATCAAGAAAGCGTTGATGGTCATGATCCTCTTGACAGTAACAATCGAGTTAATTGGTCATTATTGAACGAAAACAATGTCAAATGGTTGTTTGAAAATAAGTTAAACCAAAAGATTGTTAATACACGAACTGAAGCCCCCTTAGAAATAGCATTCATAAAATCCATGAGTAAGCTTGGCAGATTGCATGAAGTTTATGCTCGATTTGGTGTTAATTCATTGACAAATATGGACTTTATTCTGCCATATATACTACGTTTAGCACAAGTTACAGGTCTAAACTTGGAATCACTAATTGAACTTCAACTAGATGACTATCTTGAAGAGCACAATATTACAGGTAAGCCATGTTTACGATATTGGAAAGAACGCTCTACTGGTGAAAAGGAGTATCAATTAGATTTGGTGGACTTGTTTGATGCAAAACTAACTTGGCTCACAATTAAACAATCTTCTGAAGTCAGAAAAATCTTTTCTGAAATAAAGGTACTTACAAAGCGAATTCGAGATTCTGCACCAGATGAAGTAAAAGGTTATCTGTTTATCTATGAACGTGTGTCTGGAGGAGATGTCTATCGAGTGCGGTTCAATTCTATTTATCAATCACTTCAAACATTTTCAGAAAAGCACAATTTACGTGACTCTAATAATGAGGCTATTCAATTAAATGTTGCAAGATTCCGTCCTACGTTTGTAAGTGAAATGATTGAACTAGGTGCATCAATCAGAGATATACAGGTACTGTTAGGACATTCGACCATAATAACAACAATATCTTACTTGGATAAACTTGATTTTAATAAGTTGGCGAGGAATAAGGTTAAGTTAAAGCTAGAGTTGGTTCATGAGAATGCGCTAAGCAATTGTAAGAATCATCAAGATGGAAACGAGAAGGTCGAAAAAGGCAGTGATTTTAATGGAAATGTAGTATTCAAGACACCATTAGCTGCTTGCAAGAATATCTTTAATCCACCTGACTTTATAAAAAAATCAAAAAATTATGTGGCAGGTACACCATGTGGCAATTACAACAGGTGTCTAGGTTGTGACAACATAATGATCTCTAAAGTTCACCTTCCTGAGTTGTTTGCTATGCAAAGAGATTACACAGAGCTTAATCAGCGAAGTAGATTAAGTGATACACCATATGGTCAAGTTATTCAAGAAAATTTGTTTCTATTGGACGAAATACTAAATCCAGGAAAATCTGAATTTAGTAAAAATGACTTAGAGCAAGCTGAAAAACTGTCAATGCATATAGACACGTCGGTGGTAGTAGATGGGGTTTCTGCATGAATACTAAAAGTCAGAAGAATACGTTGGAAGTTTTTAAACAGTTTACAACGTATCGAATGTTGATCCTTAAGCACATGTATGAAGATAAACCTCTAGAACCTGATAGTGCGATATCCAAATATCTCGCGAGTTTAATGTATCAAAGAGTTACGAGTAAATCACAATTCATTGATAGCATTTGGGATTATAGCGAAGATGCACATGGCTCGTCGGTTAATTGTAGAGGTTCGAATCTTGTTATTGATTACGACAAATACGAAAACATACCAAAATTTGTTATCACTGAAGTTAAGTGTGTAACACATCTCTATATGCTTCATCCAGGATCTTTCATGAGAAATGGAAGAAAAAAGAAAGTAATTAAACCCAACACTCTTGTGAAAGTGACAAAAGATGGATTGGCATTTCTTGATACTGTATACAGTACTTTAAGTTCAAAGTATGGTTCTGAATATATACAAAGAGAGCATTATTCTTTAACAGAAGTGGGAAGGGATATCTTTGAAGAAGCTGCTACTGTACATGATTATGCATATTGTACTGATTGTAAGATATTTTTGGAAAACTTAAATCATTCATTCGCAAAGAAGAATATTTTTGGGCAGATGATCGAGAGCGACCTTTCAGAAACTTTTGACTGGAATAAGATTAGTGGTAATATTAAAATCATACCAGCTCAGAAAATAATACCTGATCAGGTTTATGAAAAACTGGTACTTTATTCTAGCCTTATAATAACTGATTTTCTCTTATCTCAAGGTATAGAACCAGAAGATAAAATCACCTTAAAACACTTAAGGATAGAGTCGCATGGGCTTGGACTATGTATTGATAAAGGTATTGATCATACTTCATTTAATGCTTATGCCGCGTTACGATTAAATGCTGCGAAATATGATTATGACTTTATATCCTCACAGCTAGATGATATCGAAAATAATCAATTATCGTCTGGTCGTAATGGTATTGCTAGCCCTGCTATAATGATCCAACGCATTAATAGTATGGGGTTCTCGTTTCAAGAGATTAAGAATCATTTAGGAATTATTAAGTATGCATGTCAGTATTTGATTGCTCAATTTACAGGTATGCGTCCCTCTGAATTAGCAGAAGTTCCGATTAATTGTTTTTGTGAAGAAGGTGGTATCGCCTTAATTAAAAGTAGAGTGTTGAAGCATAGAGAAAATCTCTATAAAGGACTGTTTGATGATAAGTGGATAGTAATCCCCTGTTTGAAAGATGCACTATCTGCATTGAGCTTACTAAATAAAATTCATCAAAGCGATTATCTTTTTTCGTCACTAAAGACGGCAAAAGTTGGATCTTCTTTAGCACAACTAACGAGTTCTTCTTTTTCACATCAAATTAATTTGCTCTTAGAAGCTTTTTTTTGCACCAGTAATCCTAATGGGTTGAAGTTTAATACTTATATGATCAGGCATACCCTTGCTTATCAACTTTTCCGAGCCGATTTAGGTCTTTCATTTATTTCATATCAATTAAAACATTTTGTTGATGCTGTAAAAAAACACTCGAAATTAGGAGGAGTTAGCGAGGTTACTATCGACTACGGTAGTATCGGAGACAAGCTCGCTTATGGTACTAGAGGTTTGCGTCATCAGGCTGAGCTAGAAGCCATAAAATCTACAATGGATCCTGATGGTATTTATCTCGGAGGAAAAGGTAAAGAGCATAAGGAGAGACTACAAAAGGCCTTTAGAGGTTACATAGAAGCAGGTTATTCGAAAGAAGAGATATTCGAAGCTCTTGCTGAACAAGGGATTGCACTTATTAATGTCGGTCAAGGTTTCTGTTACGGTGGTGCATTTGAAGATTTTGATGAAAATATCCCATGTATTGGTTCTTTAAGGTGTAATCCTATTCGTTGTAGTAATGCAATTGTTTCTAAATCCAACGCTCAGAAATGGAGAGATGTGTATTTTTCTAATAAAGCTAATCTGCATAAGCCTGAATATGCAGATAGTACTGACCAGATCTTAGAAGCGATGAATGAAGCTAAGATGGTTCTTCAATATTTAAATGAGGAAATAATCTTATGACTGAAGCTTATGATGAGAAGAATCAGGATGACTATGAAAGAAATACAAAACTTCTTATCGAAAAAATTGATGAGATAGAGAGAAATAAAAATTTGAGTCCGACGATTACTCAATTAGCTGAGCTTACAGGGATTCATCGAAATACTATAAGTGCGCGAGAGTTCCCGAAAGTACGACTTAAAGAGATAAAAAAGAATCGACTGGAGAAAAAGAAAGCTGAGCAGAAAGAAAAGATCCCTACTCAAAAGAAAATTCTTGAAGATTCACTGGATAATGCTCAAAAAGAATTAGTTTACTGGTTTCAGAAATGTAGTGCTCTTGATACCAGCAATAAACAACTACAGAAAAATCTTGATAAAATGTCCGAATCAAGAAAGGTATATGAACAAATGCTAAGCGAGGAGAGACAGAAGGTCGTCGCTCTTAAAGCAGAACTTAATCAAATTAAAAATGTATTGAATTGAGGTTAATTAAGCAGTATGAAACAGTATTTAGAATTATTAAATGACGTCTTAAAAAATGGCGCACAAAAAGATGATAGGACAGGAACAGGAACTCGTTCAGTATTTGGTCGCATGTATCGTGTTGATTTGTCAGAGGGATTCCCACTCCTAACCACGAAGAAAGTATTCTTCAAAGGTGTGGTGAATGAGTTGTTATGGTTTATTTCTGGGAGCACCAACATTAATGACTTGAATGCGAGAATCTGGGATGAGTGGGCGTTAGAGGACGGCTCTCTTGGTCCTGTCTATGGAAAACAGTGGACAGCCTGGGAATGTAAAGATGGCTCAACCATTAATCAAATTGACTATGTTGTTGATTTATTGAAAAATAACCCTACATCCAGACGTATTTTATTCCATGGCTGGAATGTTGAATATCTTCCTAGTGAAAAACTGTCTCCGCATGAAAATGTGCGACAGGGCAAGATGGCACTTCCACCTTGTCATCTCTTGTATCAATTCCAAGTTATTGATAATAAATTAAACTTAATGTTGACGATTAGATCAAATGACTTGTTCCTTGGGCATCCTTTCAATGTTGCACAGGCTGCATTATGGGTTCACATGCTTGCTCAGCAGTGTGATTTACAAGTAGGTGATCTGATTATTTCGATTGGTGATGCACATATTTATAATAATCACATTGAGCAAGTAGAAGAGCAACTGTCTCGTACGCCTACCAAGCTTCCAACGCTTAAACTGAATAGAAAGCCAGATTCTATTTACGATTACAAATTAGAAGATTTTGAGTTAATAGGCTATGAGCCACAGGCAGCCATCAAAGCTGAGGTTGCAATTTAATATGGCGAATGGTCAGGAAAAAGCAAAGAGAATCGTAGCAGCTTTTGACATTTGGGCTGCTACCCAAACTGACGATGATTTTACTCAAATTATATTCAGAGGACAGCTCAATCGTGGTGAAATAGCTAAAGCTATTGGCTGCGGTAAGTCTGCTCTTACTCAAAATCCTGCCCTCAAAAAATCAGTCAAAGAATTAGAAGATGAACTGCGCAATAAAGGTGTCCTGCCACCTTTAATTGACACTGCCAGCAAGGATGTGGATACACTCAAAGCCTACGATAATACAGCTAACCGTAGACTACTTGATTCAAAGCGGGTGTCTTCATTGGAGGCTGAGAATATCGAATTGAAAGCCAAAGTTAAGGAGCTTGAAAAACGACTTGAGCGCTTTGGTGAACTTTCTGAAACATTATCCGAAATGGGGTTGATGCCACGATGAGCGCCATTTTGCATGAAGATCAGGTGCGCGTAACTAGTATCCCTTTTCACTCTAAAAATTTAGTGATATTCACTGGTGTGCCACTGGCGAAGGACTCTTATATAACCAATAGTGGGAAGTATTATGTCACTATCAAAGCCGACCCCGATAGCATCCCTGTGCTTCCAACGCTGGGTCAGCATTGGTCAGTCAAAGGCGCTCGCCAGATAGAAAACATGGAGGTAGGCGATTATGTGATGCAGCAGCACACTTATGAATCGCCAGAGCATGTTGAATGCACCTTGCCCGAAACAGGTGAGCAACTGATTCGCTTCATCGCCAGAGAAAGTGACTTCAAGGGTATTGGCGAAAGCAAAGCTAGGGCGCTCTGGCAGCTCTTGGGGAAAGAATTCCATGCCACATTAAGAAATGACACCCCAGAATCCAGAAAGTACCTGACATCGATTCTGAGTGAAGATTCAGTAGAAGCACTCTATAGAGGGTACGCCAAATACAAAAATTTGGCGCATTGCAACTGGATGAGTGAGCACAAAATCCCTGCCAGTGTGCAGCAACGGCTGCTCAAGCATCACGGTGAAGCCTCCATCGATGTTATCAAGGGTAATCCTTATGCTCTGATGGGCTTTGGTCTTTCGTTCAGTGCCATTGAAGGTATTATCAAGGTAACGAATTTTAAGACCGATGTTGCGCAGGATGATCCAAGAAGGCTCAGCGCTGCTCTGGAAATGGCGATTCGAAAAGAGATTGAAAAAGGTCACACCTACACCACTCATGCTAATGTGCGCCCTTATCTCAACAAGTTACTGAAAGACAAAGTGCTAGTCACTCAAGCGTTCCAATCAGGTCATGATAAAGCCCAGTACATTTTAAATCCCGACACAGGAACCTACCATCCAACTGCGCAACTTCTGATGGAAAGTGTCGTTGCCAAGCGGCTAAATACACTGATTAAGCGAAATGACTTGTTTGATGAAAACGCCAATGCTGCGTATTGCTCTGCGGCTGCGGAGCTTCCCTACGAATTAACTCCTAAACAAATCGAAGCCGTAACAACGTGTCTAGATAATTCGGTAAGCTGTATTACGGGCGGTGCAGGAACAGGCAAGACAACGGTACTCAGAACAGCTCTCAGGGCTTACCATCAACTTGGATTTGAAATACACGCCATTGCGCTCAGTGGCCGTGCTGCAATGAGACTTCATGAGTCCATCGGCTTTGTTACCTCAACCATTGCCAAATTGCTCCGTGAAGACCCTATTGAACCCAGTGTCGATAAACCAAATCACCTACTGGTGATTGATGAGGCAAGCATGATTGACTTGCCAACCATGTATCGTCTTGTGAATCACATTCACCCCTCTGTACGATTGATATTCACTGGCGACCCTGACCAACTTCCACCAATCGGCTGCGGCAAGGTGTTGGCAGACATCGTTGAAGCAAAAACGGTGGCTAATACGATGCTAGATATCGTCAAGAGACAAGAAGGTTCGACGGGTATCCCCGAATATTCAAAGCTCATTAATCAAGGTGCGATGCCTGAACAATTAAGCACAGGTGCAATACACTTTCACGAAACCAGTAAAACAGACATTTCCAAAGTCTGTTGCGAGCTTTACCAAGAATCTCCTGATAGCAGTCGTGTCATGGCTCCAACAAAGACACTAGCATCAGAAATAAATAAACTCACTCAACAAGCAGTTAACCCAGATAGTACCAGCCTTGAGTTCGCAATCAATGGTGACAAATTCTTTCTTCCACTTCGCCTCAATGATGCGGTGTTATTCACTCAGAATCATTACGAAAAAGGCATTCAGAACGGCTCTCTTGGCACACTAACTAGCGTAAAGCATTCTGGTGATAGTTACGGTGAAATAACACTAGATACAGGTGATAAGATCGAGGTAACACAATCCGTCCTAGACTGTATGGAATTAGGTTATGCCATCACCTTACACAAAGCCCAAGGCTCACAGTTTCCACGTATCATCATCGCCCTACAAAACGGAAGAATAGTTGATAGAGCATGGCTCTATACGGCAATCACGAGAGCTGAAAGTGAAATTCATATCGTTGGTAGTAGCGATGATATGAAGAGTATCACCAAAGCACCAAGCCACTCTCATAAGCGGAATAGCTACCTGAAAGAGCTTTTGAGCTAGCTCGGATCTGCCCCAAACCTTGTTGTTGAGTGGTTTACAGCATTTTGCTGGTAACTCATTATGCTATACATTATCTAATGTCATCATGTGCTGAGAAGAGAAAAATGAGCAAAATGCGGCCATCAGAGAAAGAACTTCTAGAGGGAATGACCCCTTCTACTGTACACGCTAATGAAATTGCAAATGTAGCATCAGGTGAGTTAGGGCTAGAGCAAAACGATTCTCTTACGGAAGAAGAGAAAATGAGGTTAGTTTGTTCTCGTTTTTTAGATATCACAGAAGATGACTTAATGGATGGCGATTATTTTTTCACTGAATTAGATTCGGGTAAGTATGATGAAGCTTAGCTTGCGGATATTATACACATAATGTCTGAAATCTACCCACCTTTGAGCCAACTGGTTTGATGTTTTCACGCCATTGTCCCAATGCGTTTATCTGACGCATTTTTGCCCCCAAACATGTTATTCAAAGTAATAAGACATGTTTTCCTACAAATTGATTCGACCTATTTTGAGTTATGTTAATAGTAGCTAAGGTATTTATATTAAAAAGGGACTCGCTAGAGTCCCTTTTGCTTGTTTTTTATTCTGCTCCGTACTTCTTATAGTCATATGCACAAAGCAAACGACGATAGTGAGTGTCTTTTTTATCTGTCATTGCTAGTAAGAACTCTTCGACTTCGCTCAAATCTAAGTGTCCATGCAATACAGACCAGAGAATAGCGTTAACTTTGTTAGCTGTGGTTATGCACTCTTCAGCAATAATTTCATCAATGCTTGTCAGAGTGTTTTGAACATTAGCGCTCAAAGTCCTTAGATAAGTTTCAAGCTTAGCCACTTGTTGTGCTTTTAGCGTCTCAGCTTTAGCGATATCTGGACAAACTTGATGAAATCCGAAGATAGGGAACCACTGAGTGCTAGCAATATTGATTTTATTAATCAATTTTAGTAGCTGAGCGTTAGCTTCGTCGATGATATCAAAATAATTACTCATCATTCCTGAAGCGTCTTGATGGGTGTAAGTGATCGTCTTGCTTGAACCAATAGCAAGAATCTTAGCGTTATTATCAAGCGAGTCTAAGTCTTCTGTGATGCTTACTTTGATGTTACCGCCTGAGTAAATCTCTTTCACAATGCCCTGTACCTTTCGGATGTCCATTGCAGAAACAGGTAGATTCAAGTCAGAAAGTGCTTTGTAGATTTCCAAGAAATCATCGGTCTTGACCTTGTTGATTCGAATTGTAGAGAAGCCCTCAAGGTCAATATCATGCTCACAAATTTCATGCGAAGCTGAACCACGCTCGTACTCTACTAGTAAGAAGTTATTGCGAATACGTTCCGCGTCTTCTGAGTTAGGTTCTACATAAGTGAAGATGGTCTTCAACAGACTCTTGATGTTCTCGTCACCGATACCGTAGCCCATAAAAATGATTGGGTTATGAATAAAGATGGAAAGCAGTTGAGCACGAATAAGCTCGTACTTATCATTGAACTTACTGTAATCGTCTTCTGTGATAATCACTTTAGACGGATCAGTATGACAGCCGTGAATCTTGTATACAGATCCGTACGGGTTACTCAACAAGATGTCATTACCTACTAGTGCTTGAAAGCCGAACACATCTTCAATCAAACGGTCATAGTTAGTCGTGATAACAGAACCGATGTTCTTACGAACTTTCTTTAACTCGGCAATCTCGTCTGCCATTACTGCGCGATAATCTAGCTCACCTAGTAGCTGCGAGATATAGATTTTGAAGCGGCTCAAGTTGTTCTCTTTTTCCATCTCCTCGTAGAAGATGTCATTCACCGCTTTGAATTTGCCGTGACGGTCTTCACTCAAAGCTTGGTTGAATGCTTTTTCAAGCTTAGAAGCAACCCTAGTGAAGTCGTACTTACCATCTACTTGGCACTGTGACTTGATATCAAGATAGAACTCACCGTTGCCTGTTAGCTCGATAGCAATGTTCTTGAGCAAACCATCCCATGTGTATGAGTTGTTTAAGTATCGAAGACTGACGCCAGCACCAACAAAAAGTACTGGGTGATTTCGATACAGTTCAATAAATCTTCGTATGTCCACGTTACCCTCTAAAACATCAAAAATTTACTACTAGAGTAATGTCTATATCCTCAGTGGCATAGTGTTAATTTTCATATTGATATCTTACTCCTGTTATTGCTTTTGATGGACTTGCGTTAATATGCAACGGCAAACTACTTGTGTCACTGCTAGTTACAGGTGAAAATCTAATAGACTAAATAATGGAGAACTGTATGTCTGTTGGCTACTCAATCCGAATCGACTTCGACAAAACAGAGGGAAGACCAGAACGAGTCTTTCACGCAATGGCTGTATTCATCGAAGGGTTCAACGAGCTTCAAGAAGCTTTTATCAAAGGCTACGGCAAAGACATAGAGTTTATTTCTTCATTAAAGAGTACTCGCGAAGGCTCTTGTATCGCTGATATTGGTACAAAGTTTAAAGATAAAGTTCTCAATGCGAAGCTGAATAGAATCTTTGACGGCATCTATAATGGTGTAAGAAAAGAAATCGCCACTGCTAATAAAATTGATTCAGAAAATGATGTACGAAAGTTCGTGGATAACGTTTATAAAACAGCATCTGCAAATGAATCATCTTTCGAGCAATTTACTTGTGAGGGTGATGCTCACTTAATAGATGTGGCAGACGCATTGAATAAAATCTACAAAGCCAAAGGTATGCTTTCAACATCCGATTTGGTTCAATTCGGTCGTGAACTAGACTTTGATGACATTAATAAAGATTTCTCCTGCCCGCGAACGGGAGACCAAATTTTTGAAGATACTGTTCAGCCTTTTCCGTCGAAAGAAGTGTTCATTGTTCGTCGTCCGTCTTATGTTGAGAATCTACAATGGGACTTTGAGTGCAATACACGCAAACCTAAGAAATTCAGCGCGAAAATGTTAGACGAGAAATGGTTCAAAAAATGGTCGAATCATGAAGAACAAATATGGCCTGGTGATGCATTGCATGTTCAAGTAAGAACGAAGAGAAGTACGAACAAACTCAAGAAAAAAGCATCATATGAAACTGAGATTTTAAAAGTGATTCGAGTTATCCCGCAAAGTGAGATAAAGCAGTTCACACTGGACTTAGAAAATGACTAGAAGTTATGACACGGCTAAGAAAGAAGCGGTATTCATAGCATTGCCGCTTCTGGTGCTGTTCTTGATAAAGATACTTAACAATGAGCTGATGTCCTTCTTAAAGCTGTCTGACTTCTCTCTAGCGACCTCCATCATGTACGGACAGTTACTAGCTAAGACACTTGATGTACCTGATAAAAACAAGAAAAGAGATAGGTTCAGCACTTATCAGGTATACATTTTTGTTGTGTCTATTTTGTCGATGGCAATGTATATCGGATTTCAGTTGATACCTGATGTTAACTTCAACTTTTACATAGCTCAGATAGTTACTTTCTTTGCTGGGATTGTGTTTTATATCCCGCTATCAACACTCATGAGTGATTTATCAAAAGAGTAATGATACTAGAAGCCTGAAGCAACTTCGAACTGCCTAAAAAACAAAATATCGGAAAACTGTTGTTTTCTTAATCGTCTCATACTCACTCAAATAAAAGAGTCCACCGTCTACAGGTCAGCTTTTGATACGTATCATTTCATTATTTGAATAAATATAGCTACTACAATCATGAGTGATGGGGTTTTACCCACTCTTAAATCGCGTTTATTAAAGTCGTCAGCTTTATTTTAACTAAACCCAGATTATCCAAAGTAGGCAAAGGCATTCCAACGAACCAGCTCATTTCTGTCCAGAGACGTGCTAGAGCTGTAAGGTAATAGCTGTGCTTCCCACATAAAAAGTTCGCTACTTTAATGTAAAAATTAAGATCTTTCCCAACCAGTCCTCCTCCAAAGCCCTTATAAATAAAGGGCTAACGGCTTACATTGGACTTTTCGCTGAAATGGGCGCAAAACCCCTAATTCGCGTTGCTAAAAAGTTGGCAAGTGAGCGTTCAATGGCGAAAAAAGCTTAGCGTACGTTTTCGTTCCATTGGGCTTCACACCCCCTTGCCAAGAAAAATGACAAAAACACGCCTTAGAGGGAGTTTTTTGTTTTAAATAGACTTGCTGATTTTTACCCTGTAAATCGCCTGAAAAGCGTCACAAACTTTCAGCCCGATTTCTGGGTCAGTAGGACATAGTGAGTGCTTAAAAACGAGCCTAGAGCGTCTGAGGCGTTCCAGTGAGGTGTTTTTAGGGGCTTTTGGGGCTATTTAACATATGACCAATAATGACTACCTAATTTTACCTTAGGGTGGGTGGATTTTTCTGTACAGGTGTAACAGTGACGTGTATATTTAGAGTGTAGTTGTGGAGGTAGGAACATCCCCACGTTAAAAACTCAAATTCCAGTTATTTGTGGCGGTAGGAACATCCCCACGTTAAAAACTCAAATTCCTTGTATTAACTACCTTAAAAGCCCTGACTCGTTCAGGGCTTTTTCGTTTATGGATTTTATATGGAACTAAAAAAACTAAACGCATCTTTTTACGATGAAAACCCTACAGTTGAGAATGCTCTAGATTATTACAGTGATGATGGTCTTTGGGATCAAACGAAAGTTCGTGGGCATGGGGTGGTTAACATTACAGTTAATAATTTGATGTTCGCAATTCCTGTGAGAAGTAATGTCACTCACTCAGCATCTTACATTTTATTAAAAAACACCAAAAATCGCTGGATTAAGGGGATGGGGCTTGATTATTCAAAAGCTTTGTTAATTCGAAAACCAGAGTATGTAAGTGATGAAAACTTTAACTTGAAGGTTAAGGATGCAGGTAAAAAGTTAGTAGGGAAAGAAAAGCATGTTACAGACCAGTTTGAGAAATATGTAAAAAAATACATACATGCAGTGACGGTGAAAGATCAAAATATCCTTTCTGATCAGGAGTATGTACACACTACGCTTATTAACTACCATGCTGATTTAGGGATCTAATTCTGAACCAGTATTTAACGTAACGTCACTTAGTGAGCACCCTAGTCCAACCTTTTTGCCAGTGCGATGTTATTCATCGCACTGGCACTTCACAACAACTTTTCCATACCCCTAGTTATTCATGATTTGCTAATGTTCGATTTTCCGAAACTGATAATTGTCCAATTGTGTGTTAGCGATTCAAAGTAAAAGGGACCTGCCCATAACGATCTCGAATGTCGTAAACAACGCTATTGGTCGAGATTCACTTCCCCTCACATCCAGATAAGCAAAGCCCTTAGATGACAGAGCTTCAAAGGTATCAGTAACATCCTTGATACTGCGCCCACTTATTTCAGCAAGGTCATCAAGGCTGTTTGGCTTTTCGCGAGCAATCAAATTCAGCAGATCAACATTTTCGTTAGACAGCAGTAGTGAAAGATCAGCCAGTGACTCAAACAAAAATTTAGGGTATTGTTCTTTAGAGGTCACTTTTCCTTCTGCAATCCGAATCATGCGCTTACGAGCAAGCTCTTCTGATAGAATGCCGATTGTTGCTTTCATACCATCCTCACTCCTAATAGTCGCCATCTAAATCGGCTGAACAGTTTCCAACGACCTCGCCCAATTCATCTTTCATTTCGTGAGAAGGAAAAACTAATTTGTCTGTATGCTGCTCGATGTCTTTTTCGATTAAGGCTAAAAAGCGAGCTACGCCCAGGTTTTCACAAGAAGGTTCTGTTAGATCATTACTCTTATCTTCCTCACGTTCCATTGTTAGCTGCTCCCGTTTTTATTGACGCGATCACTTTTAACAAATCTGTTGCGATTGCTGGGCATTTGTCGTTCATAAAAACCGTTACTTCATCACCAAATTTCATCGTTACGATTCCATTCTTATCGACACTTAACAGAGCGAAAGACTGCTTCAAATCAAGAGTCGTGTTACTTCCATTGGTCGTGGTTTCAGTCATCTTTCCCTCACTACTAACGAGTATATGTACAAAAAGGGCAAAAATTATTACCCAAGATGTTTACTTGATTGTTCTGTTTAACTTTCCTACGATTTCAGTGGCATGTTGACATATTGCATCCTTTACTAACGTGAACTCCTTTTCAGGAAATCGATTGTCTACAGAGCTAAGTGCGCTACTAAATTGAGCGAGAAAGGCAGAGATGATTTCATGACAGTTCGTATTGCTGATACCGAACTGATTAGCTGTCTGCTCTATATGGCGTAAGCAAATTTTGTTGATATGGTATTTGTATCCTCGTGATGCTTTCAGTCCCATAGCTAGCTTTAACTTTCGCTTATTTAACCCAGTAGCACCGACGGCAGGATAAGCTGATAGCAAATCGTAGAACGGTGCGAGCTGATAGTGTCCGCCAGGAGCAATATGCACGGAAAAGTTCTTGAGATGACCGTCAGTGGCTCCAAGAAGGCACTGTAAAATCATGAACTTAAAAAAGTCATAATTGTTCACCTTGCTTTCCGCAGAGAGACTTAAAGCATCAACAATTTTGGAGACACTTAGGTTGTTCTCCGATTGATATTTTTGATGTTCAGGTACACCAAAAATCTGGCAGAAATCTTCTTGGTGTCTACGAGTCACAACTCCGTCACCAAAACATCGGTCGAACCGTTTTATTGCAAGGGCTTTAGCTCCTGATTCTGCGGTTATTATCTCAATATCTGGGACTTTAAAACCAAGTTCCTTCGCTATTTGAGTACAGATGAATTCATTCTCAACACTGCCGCTCATATCTAATACTGAGTTGCTTTGCGCAATTACATCCATTGGGAATTTGATAATGTGGCTACTTAGTGATTTCTCTTGAGGTACATACCATTTACCGTTCAACCTAGTTAACGTTGTTTTTCGCTGTGTTCCCGAAATACAAGGTCGATAATCCCCAAAGAATGGAAGAAATGACTTACGCTGGGTAACGAGTTCATTTAATTCACTTGCCGAGATCTCTCGATATTTCCACCCTATCTTTGGCGGCTCCCTACTCTCAGTAAATGAAATGCCGCCCGTGCAATCGTGACCAATTTTTGAGAGTAAGGTGAATACATCGTTGGATTGCACACCGACCGAGTGAGCAATACTTAATCGTTCTTCTTCCAAGTCAGGAAGCAGGTTATGCATAAAATTCAGTGCATTAAATGATGAGCGTTCTCCCTTTACGAGCGGCAGGCTTAACGAGATAGGGAAAGCTGAATCATATGCTAACCACTCATCAGAGTATGAAAATGCCCCGTTGGTCTTCGACTGTTGGACAAACTGCCCCACGAGCATGTTGTTATTTGTGGCATGTACGTAAAGTATAGGATTGTGCAAATTAGCTCCCACTTTCTTCTAGTTGGGCTGTGTTTTTGTAGAGGTTAATTGCATTTTCTACTGCCAGCATTTCGGCTTTGATATCCAATCTACGATTGTCATGTTCTGAGATGTATTGTTCTATGCATGGTCTAAGCTCGGAGTATTGCGCACACAACCGATTGAAATGCTTCCATGCCCTTTGATGAAGAGAATTGGACTCTGACAGCTCTGACTGTTTATCTTGCAAAATCGTCAAGAGACTTTCTTTTTTGAGAGAAAGGTAATTGGAATCCTCACTGTAATTGTCGTAATCAACAACCTCCCAGTCGGTATGGTTAAACATAAAACCTTTGGAAAACAACTCATCTCCATGCTGATCGAAACCGCACGACAGGACTGCGCCGATAAGCGACATTTCCTTCAATTTTTTTTCGACGTATTCATCTGATAAGTATTCTTTCTCATCACAGTCTATTGGAAAGGACGTTAAGTCATTAGCAGAGAAATGTTCATTGTAATAAATGGCGAGAAATAACTCTTTTCTGATTTTTATCTTCATGTGTTCAAAAAATGGCCTTTATTGATGATTTTGGGGATTATAATCCGTGGAGTTATATGCCGCAACTGTGCAATTGTTCAACAAATTAATTTCATAAATAAAAAACATGAACAAGAAGCTTGCAGCACTTGTGGGCAAACGCATTGCAAAAATTAGGAAATCCAAAGGGTTAACTCAAGATAAACTCGCGTTGTTCGCAGAGATAGATAGAAGTTATGTGGGACGCATTGAGCGCGGTGAAGTCAATCTCACGATTGAGAAGTTGTATGAGATTGCGGAGACTTTGGGTTGTGATGCTAAGGAGCTACTACCTTAATGGTGCAAGAATAGGTCGGCTTTCGATAAACCAATTAGCTATTGCAGAGACAAAAGGAAGAGCCTTTTTATTTTTAGTTGTAGTAAAGGTCTGCACTAGAAGATAGTAAACGTCTCAAATAATTAAAAATGTGCTTAACATACACCTATGTATGTATATCATCTCGTTGTATATTGGATTGAAGGTTGATGTGACATGGTTGACAATAAAAATAAGTGGTGGGAAAAGCGTACTCCACGCTCAGTTGATTATCTTAAGCTATGGAAAGAAAATCCACGTTTTGATACAGCAGAAAGTCAATCAAGAATAAAGTTAGCTGATTTTGCAGAAGACATTATTAGTGAACCTTCTGATAAAGCGAGCTTTTTTGAGCTTATTAAGTCAATTATTAAACTTGGATTTATGGACTTTGAGCCTATAGTTGTCTGGAAAGATGATAGTGATCGCTATGTGGTCGCTGAGGGGAATCGCCGAATCTTAGCTCTCAAATTACTCAGAAACCCCGATAAGGCCCCTATATCGATACGTAAGTTTATCTTGCAGCAGTCAAAATTGATCAGCCGTAATGATATCGAAAAGGTTCAAGTGTGCGTGGCTCCAAGTCTTGAAGCTACGCGGTGGTATGTATTACAGCGACATTCGACAAGCTCAATTCAAAAGCCCTGGCAGCGTTTACAACAACAGCGTTTTATTGTGAGTTTATATGATGAGTATAACCACGATATAGAAAAGATTATATCTGTTACAGGATTTACTCGTTCAGAGATTATACAAGCCTTACGATATGTTCAGTTACGAGACCTTGCTACGCGTAAACAAGTCACAGATCTCATGACTACCGAAGAAAAGGAGCTGATATACAGCAATAGAATATCAATGACAATCCTTGAGCGCTGGTTTGCGAGTGAGTCTGTTCGGGAGCGTTGGGGGGTTAAGTTTGATGGTATGAAAGTTAAAATTACTTCTAATGAAGATAGTTTTTTACATGCATACGGTAAGTTTTTGAAGTTGATGTTCAACGTTGAGCCGAATGATTTAAAATTTGTTGTAAACACTCGTTCCATCCCAGAAAAGAACGAGGAGATTTTTAAAGTACTCCCTGAGGTCACTTTTCCTAGCGTACAAGAAGAAAAGATATTGAATCCATCTTCTGAAGTGTCTGAAGTGTCTGAAGTGTCTGAAGTGTCTGAAGTGTCTGAAGTGTCTGAAGAGAGGGATAACCAATTCGTTGTTCCATTACCTGATGAACGCAACCAAGAAGAGCACGAGAGTAACAATGGTGACGAAGCATCCAAAGATGTTAATCTTGTTAACGTCAAGAATAAAAATGATAGACGTCGTATGGTTGTTCCTCAGACCACGATAAAAGTACATAGTGCGAAACTTAACAGTTTATTTAGTGAATTAAAAAGAGTACCAGTACATCTATACACTCTTTCAGCGTCAATTACTTTGCGAGTATTTCTAGATCTATCAGTAGATGACTTTATTCGACGAAATGGGTTAGAGAAGAGTGTGGCCACACAATACAAGAAAGATTACAATCACACGATCTTACAGCAGCGACTAAAATTCTTATGTGATGAACATATGAATGACTCTCAAGCGAACAAAGTGATTAGTAAGCTTCTTCAGCCCAAAAATGAACATAGTTTAGATACGCTAAATAGCTACATGCATGGGCACGAAACTCACAAAATTGATTATAGATTTGTAAATGGTTTTTGGGATATGCTTACGCCCTTGCTAAAAGTCCTGATTGAATTGAAGGAAAGATGATGTTTTATTCACCTTTAAGGTATCCTGGTGGTAAGTCAAAACTCACTGCTTATGTCGTGGAGACTTTGAAGCTTAA
Source organism: Vibrio sp. S12_S33 (assembly GCF_963889785.1). NCBI lineage: Bacteria > Pseudomonadati > Pseudomonadota > Gammaproteobacteria > Vibrionales > Vibrionaceae > Vibrio > Vibrio sp. S12_S33. The sequence goes on from NZ_CAWPQZ010000002.1 coordinate 169,896, forward strand.
TGGGCTTGAGGGCGGAACGTACGTGGAACCATTTGCGGGTGGATGTGCAATAGCATGGTATTTACTCCTAGAAAAGCATGTACATAGCGTTTGGATTAATGATCTAGACCCTGCCATTCACGCCTTTTGGTTCAGTGTTCTAAATCGTACTGATGAATTATGTCAACTTATTAAAGATACTGAAGTAACTATTGAAGAATGGCACAGGCAGAAAGCAATCTATGCCAATTATCGGACAAATTCACTTCAGCTAGGATTTGCGACGCTTTTTCTTAATAGAACAAATCGCTCTGGAATCATCAAAGCTGGTGTAATAGGAGGTCTGGAACAAAATGGTAATTATCTACTTGATTGTCGATTTAATAAAGATAGGTTGATCGAACAAATTCGATCTATCTCAGAATATAAAGATAATATTGTTTTAACTAATCTTGATGCCACGCAGTTTATAGATGAATATCTTTTTTCTATAGAGGGGCCATGCCTCGTCAATATAGATCCACCTTACTATGTAAAAGGTAAGGGTTTATATCAAAACTTTTTTGAACATGATGATCACTATCGTTTATTTAGGAGTGTGAGGAATATACAGCATCCATGGATTGTTACGTATGATAATACACCTGAAATTTATGGTATTTATGCTGAATTTGAACCTCAGGAATTTGGATTAACATACACGGCACAAACGAAGCGAAAGGGATCGGAGGTTATCATTCATAGCCCAATAACTCGTAAAGTTTTCTTTAAGCCTGATGTGACGTTCAATGAAATTAAAAAACTACAAAGATTAGGCACAGAGATAAAATAATAAAAAGCCCTGTTTGACAGGGATTTTTATTATTAAAGGCAAGAGTTATATATATTTGTAAATTGCTCTACAAAAGATTTTCTATCTTCAGGTATCGATTCTAAATAGTGTTTGTAGATGTTATTAGCTCCTCTTCCCCAAGCTCCAGATTCTACTTGCTCTAAATACCATTGTTTTGCGGTTTCTCTATTTGCTTTTATTTCCTCAACATCGAAGTTTCTAAAGCAGACTTGATGTGAGTAATGATTTTTTTTCTGTTTCCAAAATGGATGTGCATCTGGTAATGAGTCAAGAAAATCTGCAAGTAAGCTCTCTGGGTTTAACTCTCCAGGTAAGCATATATAATTTTTAAGTGTAGCTGGACCTTTTGGTAGCTTGCCTCTGACATCCCCATCCAAGATTACAATAGAGTTAGGGTGTTGAAAACTAGGTACTTTTTTTCTTCCTAGCTCTAGGTAATTATTACAGCCCATTGTTAATGGTTCGTATTTTAAGCTTAACTTATTTCCTTGCAATAATGCTTTTGTAAATTGAATGCACTCTTTATCTTCAGTATAAACAGATATTTGTTTGACTATTTCAGTTCGACCTATACTAACATTTAAATTGTGTAGAATATCCTCGAAGCTAGGTGCTTCGTTTACTAAAATTAGGTTGTCCTGCTTTGTTAAATATACGGTATTGAACTGTTGACTTCTACCACGTGAATTTTTCAGTTCGGAAAGCTTTTCAAGCATTTGAAGTGAATGAGTAGTTGCTATTATTTGTATGTTATCTTTACTACTAATACTAGCTAGTAGCTCTAACAGTTGCACTTGTGAGCCAGGATAGAGGGTCGCATCAATCTCATCGATAGCTAGAATCCCTCCTTTGTAATCGTCAGGATGCTTTGCTTTTAGTCGTTTAAATGACAAAATCGCTAGAAGAATCTTACCTAGATTATCTTGCCCTGCTGAATTCGAAAGCCAGTCATAGTGCTCAGTTGATACACCTAGAGTATTTTTGGAAGGTCCTTCTAAATAGTCAATAGCTTGTACGTTATCTCTGGTTAAGAGAATTTTCTTGTAGTGTTTGGTAAACCAACGTTGTTCCGCATCAGTTAGTTTTATATCCTTTTCTTGGACTTTCCCTGCCTCAGCAATAGGGATGAGGCGCTTCAAGCTGAGATATAGTACTGGGAGCTGAATATAGCCACTTCCTGCTTCTCGTTTACCCTTTTGCCAAAATCGAATGGAATCAGCTGTTCGAGGTATGCTTTCAACAGTGAATCCACCATCCTCGCCAATATCTTCGTGTAAATTATGATCATAAAAATAAAGAGTCCACTCATGGTTTCCCGCCAAGTCCCTTTTAGGCGACAAACTAAATTTATCGGCAAAAGATGAACGGTAACTTCCACCTACCAAAGGCTTTTCGTGTGAAAAAGGATGATCTTTGCTTGGGATTGTAAAGGTTTGACTAAGAATCCCTAGCAAAGTACTCTTTTGTGTACCATTTTGACCAGCAATGAGCGTTACATATTTCCCTAGAGAAAATTTGACATCTGTAAAACCACGAAACTTTTCGATATGAGCTTTATCAATAATCATGAGAACCACGTAAATTACAAATTTTGAGGGGCGAAGCTAATACGGTATTGCCCAATATAAAGCGATTCTAACGGAAATAGAGCGCATTTTCATAGATATTAACTTTACATTTCAATCTATTAAAGTTTTTTGCCACTTGTGGTGATCGGATAATCCCGAAATGACTGATCGGAATGCTCCGAAATATGCATATCAAACTTTAATGTTCAACAACACATGCTTCTTATTAAACTTTACACTGATACGGTTCTGTTTCCGACATAAGTTCGTAAAACCTGAATCGAATTTTAAGATCTATGGATGTTTGCCTTACCAAAAAATCCCTGGGTAACTGTGCAATATTTTAAATGCACACCTATAAAAGTGCTTATTCACTCACTCAATCAGTCGTATTGTGCATTTTTTGTGTGGTATAAAACTGCTTGGTTATATTCGTGGCTATGATAATGCGGAAGACTTTCGTAAGTTGGGTACCAAAACTTGGGATGCAAATGCAAACCTTAACGAAGCATGGTTGAACAACCCATACCGCAAAGGGCAAGACGATATGGGGCGAGTATACGGAGTTCAAGGTCGAGCATGGGCAAAGCCTGATGGCGGGCATGTGGATCAACTGCGCAAAATTGTTGATGACTTAACTCGAGGTGTTGATGATCGGGGCGAAATTCTCAATTTTTATAACCCTGGTGAGTTTCATATGGGGTGTTTGCGTCCTTGCATGTATAGCCACCATTTTTCGCTTCTAGGCGATACTCTGTATCTCAACAGTACTCAACGCTCTTGTGATGTTCCGTTAGGTTTGAATTTTAATATGGTGCAGGTCTACGTTTTTCTTGCGATTATGGCGCAAATTACGGGGAAAAAGGCGGGAGTGGCATATCACAAAATAGTGAATGCTCACATTTACGGAGATCAACTAGAGTTAATGCGTGATGTTCAGTTGAAGCGTGAACCACTTGCTCCTGCTCAGTTTCATATCAACCCTAAAATTACTTCATTGCAAGACTTAGAAACGTGGGTGACATTGGATGATTTCTGGGTGGAAGGTTACCAATGCCATGAAGCGATACAATATCCGTTCTCTGTGTAATCATTTCAGCCAATAAAAAAATCCCCGCAACGGATGGTGTTGCGGGGATTTTTTATTTCACTAAATTTTTCGTTTAAGCGGTCAGTGCCAGTATTGATCCAGGCATAACGATGAATACCGAAATTAAGTAACCCGCCACAACTGCTTTATTCTTAGTTGCCATCTCCGCGATTTTTTCAGCGCCTTTCATCGGCAGTTCACGTAAGAATGGAATGCCGTAAATCACTACGGTGGCCAGAATATTAAAGGTTAAGTGTACCAGTGCAATTTGTAAGGCAAACACGGCGAACTCACCGGATACCGCAGTAGCCGCGAGTAGCGCTGTAATACAAGTACCAATATTTGCACCTAACGTAAATGGGTATACATCACGAACTTTTAGTACACCAGTTCCGACTAAAGGTACCATTAGGCTTGTTGTTGTGGATGAAGATTGCACTAATACGGTTACAATTGAACCTGAAAGAATACCGTGTAGTGGTCCACGGCCGATCGCATTCTTTAGCAGTTCTTTAGCTCGACCGACCATTAAGCTTTTCATTAGTTTACCCATGGCAGTGATAGCAACAAAGATCGTTGCGATACCAAGTACAATAAGTGCGATACCACCGATTGTGTCACCAAACACAGATAGCTGAGATTGTAAGCCGTTGACGACTGGTTTTGTTATTGGCTTGATGAAGTCAAGGCCTTTCATGCTCATATCACCAGTTGCCAGTAACGGTGAAACTAACCAGTGTGAAATTTTCTCTAAAATACCAAACATCATTTCTAACGGTAGGAAAATGAGTACGGCTAATAGGTTAAAAAAGTCATGAATGGTTGCGCTAGCAAAAGCACGTTTGAATTCTTGTTGGCAGCGAACATGGCCAAGGCTAACAAGCGTGTTAGTCACTGTCGTACCAATGTTTGCACCCATGACCATTGGAATGGCTGTCTCGACAGGCAAGCCACCAGCCACAAGACCGACAATTATAGAGGTTACTGTGCTTGAAGATTGAATCAGCGCTGTTGCAACTAAGCCTATCATCAACCCCGCGATTGGATGCGAAGCAAATTCAAACAGAACCTTTGCTTGATCTCCTGTCGCCCATTTGAAGCCACTACCCACCATTGCTACGGCAAGTAACAGTAAGTAAAGCATGAATGCCAAGTTCGTCCAACGCAACCAACGAGTGGTACTCGAAATCGGTGCGGCAGTAGTAGTCGCTTGGTTAATCATCATTTTCTCCATTGACCTATTTATTACATCATGCGGTCTGTTGTTGAATCTGAAAGCGATAGTAGAGCGGAAATATTTCATTAATATGACAGAAATATTGATATTGATTATTTTAATACTTATAGCGGCGGCAGCCAGTATTCTGATGATGTTTTATCACGCTAACCAATTGAAAATATGTATTTATTTAAAGTTGTGAACGTGTGTGATTAACATCATAAATAATAATTTTTTTCAGTATATTGATTGCGTTATCGTCATCTTAAAATTGAAATTGATCGGTTATACCATGACTAACCGTGTTTACATTTCGGTTTTTTCGAGTTTATTGATCATCAATGCTGAGTTTGATATAAACGCTGCATTAATCGTATCGAGTACCTAGTCATGTCTCACCTCAATTACAATCATCTTTACTATTTTTGGATGGTATGCAAACAAGGCTCAGTAACTAAAGCAGCAGAGGCTTTGTTCCTTACACCTCAAACGGTAACCGGGCAAATAAAAGCATTTGAAGAGCGTATGGATGGCAAGCTTACTAAGCGTAATGGAAGAAGCATTGAACCAACCGAGTTAGGCCAGTTGGTGTTTAAGTATGCAGATCGGATGTTTGGCTTGAGCTATGAAATGCTCGATATTGTAAATTATAGCCAACGTTCTAATTTGTTGTTTGATGTTGGCGTTGCAGATGCGTTATCTAAACGTTTAGTGAGTAAGATATTACTGACGACAGTACCGAAGGATAATAGTATCCACTTACGCTGTTTTGAGTCGACTCATGAAATGTTACTAGAGCAACTTTCACAACATAAGTTGGATATGATCCTCTCCGATTGTCCGGTCAATTCAAGCCAAAGTCCTGGGCTGTTTAGTAAAAAGCTGGGAGAAAGCTCCATGAGTTTTTTCTGTTCTGGTCATTTAGGTGATGCCTCTTTTCCAGCAATTTTGGAGCAAAGAAAGCTATTGATCCCCGGTAGTCGAACCGCAATGGGGCGCAATGTTCTACAGTGGTTTGATCGCCAAGGCTTGCAGCCGAATATTCTTGGTGAATTTGATGATGTCGCGCTAATGAAAGCTTTTGCTCGCTATCACCATGACGTTATTTTCCTCGCACCTTCACTGTATGTGAGTGAAGTTGGTGATGATCTTCCGTTGCAATTAATTGGTCAAATTGATGATTTGAAAGAAGAGTACTACGTTATTTTTGCCGAAAGGATGATACAACATCCAGCGGTGAAAAATGTTTGTGACGCAGATTTTAGTAAATTGTTTGTATGACCGTTTTATTACTGATGATAAATAGATTACTATCACACCATCCACCAAAACTATTAGTTATCGCTTGCCAAGCAATACCAAACTAAACAGGTTAGACGCCTCTATTGCTTTTATGAAAGTTAATTGAATGATCGCAGTCGTAAGCGGAATAAAAACTAATACTATATAGTGAGTCAAAGACTCACCTATGTAACTAATAGCCTGCTAGGTTTGGAAATATGCAAACTTGTGATGTGTTTGATATAAGAAGTTGTTCTAGGGGGGGCTTACTTATGAACCTACAAGAAATAGAAAAAAATTCCGCCAAAGCCGTTGTGCTATTAAAAGCCATGGCTAATGAAAGACGCTTACAGATTCTGTGTCTATTACATAATCAAGAATTATCTGTTGGTGAATTGTGTGGCAAATTAGAGCTGAGTCAATCAGCACTTTCTCAACATTTAGCGTGGCTCCGAAGAGATGGTCTTGTTGATACGAGAAAAGAAGCACAGACAGTCTACTACACACTGAGTAGTGACGAGGTTAAAGCAATGATTGAGCTATTACACGGTTTATATTGTAACTAACTATTAAATAAATAATGACAGAATCCGATACGATGCATTGATGTTGTTCGGATTTTTTTTACATTCACTTTAGAGTAAATACTTTATTTTAAGTAGTGTGTTTTGAACAGATATAAAAAAACCGGCGTTAGCCGGTTTTTATTCGCTTGGAATCAAGTCTAAATTATAGAGCTTTGATTGCTGCTGCGAAACGAGACTTATGACGTGCAGCTTTGTTCTTGTGAACAAGGCCTTTAGTCGCCATACGGTCTAGGATTGGTGTAACTGCAGCAAATGCAGCAGTTGCAGCTTCTTTATCGCCAGCTGCGATAGCTGCGATGGTTTTCTTCATGTAAGTGCGCATCATAGAACGACGACTAGCATTGTGCTGACGACGTTTCTCAGCTTGGATAGCGCGCTTCTTAGCAGATTTACTATTTGCCAAGGGTCTAACTCCCAAAAACTTAGTTCGGTGACAATTTAAGGGCCGGGAATATCCCGTATTTGCTCTCAATTGTCAAATGATTTGTGCAAAAACCGTTCTAGGCCAAACAAATTTTGGTATAGGAAGGTCATCGCGGTTAAGATGCGTGGATTCTAACAGTATTTTTTTTCCAATGCTAATACTTATCTGCTCTCTCGCTGACATTCCTTATGTCTGGTGAAGGATAATGATGTTTTGGTGTGTTTTCCGAGGTAACAGTGAGCAAACGCCTACTTAAATCTGGCATGATTGTCAGTGCTATGACGTTGATTTCTCGTGTGTTGGGCCTAGTTCGTGATGTGGTTGTCGCGAACTTAATGGGGGCTGGTGCGAGTGCCGATGTATTTTTCTTTGCTAATAAAATTCCTAATTTTTTACGTCGATTGTTTGCTGAGGGCGCATTCTCGCAAGCTTTTGTTCCGGTATTAACGGAGTATCATGCCTCTGGTGATATCAATAAGACCCGCGAATTGATTGCTAAAGCATCAGGAACGCTAGGAGTTATCATCACTCTAGTAACCTTAGTGGGCATCCTATGTTCTGGCGCAGTGACGGCATTGTTTGGCGCGGGGTGGTTTTTAGATTGGCTAAATGATGGACCTGATGCTCATAAATTTGAGTTAGCTAGCCTGTTGCTCAAAATTACTTTCCCATATTTGTGGTTTATTACCTTTGTTGCCTTGTCTGGGGCGATCCTTAATACGCTAGGTAAATTTGCGGTTTCGTCTTTTACACCTGTTTTTTTGAACGTGATGATCATCGGCTCTGCTTGGTTTATTTCACCGCAATTGCAGCAGCCTGAAATCGGGTTGGCGATCGGTGTTTTTCTTGGTGGCCTAGTGCAGTTTCTATTCCAAATTCCATTTTTGGTTAAAGCGGGTTTATTTGTGCGACCAAAATGGGGATGGAATGAACCAGGTGTCGTCAAAATTCGCACCTTAATGCTGCCTGCGCTGTTTGGTGTGTCGGTCAGCCAAATCAACTTATTGCTTGATACTTTCATTGCCAGTTTTTTACAGACTGGCTCAATTAGTTGGCTTTACTATTCTGACCGCTTACTTGAGTTCCCGTTAGGTCTTTTCGGTATTGCTATTGCAACAGTGATTTTGCCTGCGTTGTCGCGTAAGCATGTTGATTCACACCGTGAAGGCTTTTCTCAAACGATGGATTGGGGGGTGCGCATGGTCTGTTTACTTGGTATCCCTGCCATGCTTGGATTGATCGTACTGGCGAAGCCAATGCTGATGGTGCTGTTTATGCGGGGCGAATTCTCGCCAAATGATGTCAATCAAACGGCGCTATCGCTGTATGCATTTGGTTTGGGTTTGATTAGTTTCATGTTGATCAAAGTACTCGCGCCCGGCTATTACTCGCGTCAAGACACGAAAACACCAGTGCGGTATGGCATTATCGCTATGGTGTCGAACATGGTATTTAATGCGATGTTAGCATGGCATTTTAGCTATGTTGGCTTAGCGTTAGCGACTTCGCTCTCTGCTTTTATCAATATGGCACTGCTATACCGAGGATTGCACCAGCAGGGTGTTTACCAAGTGACGATGAAAACGATCAGTTTTATTATCCGTTTAGTGATAGCTGGTGCTGCAATGGTGGCGGTAATTATTTGGCAACTTGATGAAATGAGCCAATGGTTAGAGTGGGATTTAACCCAACGAACTATGACATTAATGATGTTAATTATTATAGGCGCCATGAGTTACTTGGTTAGTTTATTCGTACTTGGCATACGGCCAAAAGATTTAAAAGCGGCGACAGATTAACGATGATTAGTATATAATCCGTCGGTTTCGCACCTTGTTAATCGAGAATTATAGGTTTTAAGCATTTTCCAATGGAATTGATCCGCGGCATTCATAATATTAAATCACAGCATAATGGTTGTGTATTAACCATCGGCAACTTTGATGGTGTTCATTTAGGGCATCAGCAAGTGTTGAACCAAGTATCTGAAAAAGCTCAGCTATTAGGTTTTCCTTCAGTGGTAATGACGTTTGAACCTCAACCGTTGGAATTATTTGCTAAGCAAAATGCACCCGCTCGGTTAACACGACTACGTGACAAGTTTGTACAATTGGGTAAATTGTCTATTGATCGCTTATTGTGTGTGAATTTTAACCATCATTTTGCTAACTTGGATGCAGAAGTCTTTATTCGCGACTTGTTGGTTGCTCAGTTGGGTGTTAAGTTTCTGGTGGTTGGTGACGATTTTTGCTTTGGTAAAAACCGTCAGGGAAATTTTGCGATGCTGCAACAAGCCGGACTTAAATTTGGCTTTGAAGTTGTCAGTACCCAAAGTTTTTGTTTACAGCAATTTCGTGTGAGCAGTACCGCTATCCGAGATGCTCTAGCAGGTGATGATCTTAAATCGGCCGCTCAAATGCTAGGTCGAGATTATAGTATCAGCGGTCGTGTTTCTCATGGCCGAAAGTTGGGAAGAACCATTGGTTTTCCCACAGCGAATATTCCATTAAAACGTTGCGTTTCACCAGTCTCTGGTGTTTATGTCGTTAAGGCTTTTGGTCTTGGTGAACAGCCAATTGGCGGTGTCGCTAATATTGGTCAAAGGCCGACAGTCAATGGGGTTCGTCAGCAACTTGAAGTGCACTTATTTGACTTTCATGCCAATTTATATGGTAAACAGTTAGAAGTGGCACTTTTACATAAGCTTCGAGATGAAAAGAAATTTGAATCGTTCGAAGCGTTAAAGCAACAAATTGAATTGGATGCTGATGCTGCAAGGGTGTGGTTGCATCAGCTAAAGAATTAATCGGATTATTCCACCGATTAAATAATGTCTAACTTCGCCCAATATAACGGAATTAAGAATCGATGAGTGATTATAAAGATACCCTGAACTTACCTGAAACAGGGTTTCCAATGCGTGGCAATCTGGCAAATCGTGAACCAGAAATGCTTGAGCGTTGGTACAAAGAAGATCTTTACGGTGAAATTCGTAAAGCTAAGAAAGGTAAAAAATCTTTCGTACTGCACGACGGCCCTCCTTATGCGAATGGCGATATTCACATTGGTCACGCACTAAATAAGATTCTTAAAGACATTATTATTAAATCAAAAACCCTTTCTGGTTTTGATGCGCCATATGTTCCTGGCTGGGACTGTCATGGTCTGCCGATTGAATTAATGGTCGAAAAGAAGAAAGGTAAACCGGGTCAGAAAATTTCTGCTTCTGAATTTCGGGACGAATGTCGTAAGTATGCGGCTGGCCAAGTTGAAGGTCAGAAAGAAAGCTTCAAGCGCCTAGGAATCATGGGTGAGTGGGACAAACCATACCGCACCATGGATTTCGGCACAGAAGCGAATATTATCCGCGCATTAGGTAAAATTGCCGACAACGGGCACTTATTCAAAGGTTTCAAACCTGTTCACTGGTGTACAGACTGTGGTTCGGCATTGGCTGAAGCGGAAGTTGAATACAAAGATAAAGTATCGCCTTCTATCGATGTGAAATTTACTGCCGCTGATGAATCCGCTTTGCTAGAAAAATTCACGTTAGCAAATGATCATGTTGGTCAGGGTGATATTTCTATTGTTATTTGGACGACAACGCCTTGGACACTGCCAGCGAACCGCGCTGTCTGTCTACGTGATGATCTCGAATACGTATTGATCCAAGTTGAAGCAAAAGGTGAACAGCAGCAACAGCGTCTTATCGTTGCTTCCGAACTCGCGAAAAGTGTAATGGACCGTGTTGGTATTGAGCATTTCCATAACCTTGGGTTTGCCAAAGGTGCAGATCTTGAACTTATTCAGTTCAATCACCCATTTTATAACTTTACAGTTCCTGCGATCCTTGGTGATCACGTCACTACCGATTCAGGTACCGGTGTGGTTCACACAGCACCAGGTCACGGTCAAGAAGACTTTATTATTGGTAAACAGTATAACCTTGAAGTAGCAAACCCTGTTGGTTCTAATGGTGTTTATTTGCCAGACACTGAGCTATTTGCAGGTCAACATGTATTCAAAGCCAACGAGTCTGTTTTAGAGGTTTTAAAAGAGAAAGGGGCGTTGTTGCATCATCACGCTTATGAGCACAGCTACCCACATTGTTGGAGACACAAAACGCCAATCATCTTCCGTGCAACACCGCAATGGTTCATCTCAATGGATCAAGCTGGCTTGCGTGCAAAAGCACTTGAGTCAATCAAAGGTGTTCAATGGATGCCAGAATGGGGTCAAAGCCGCATTGAAGGTATGATTGAAGGTCGCCCTGAATGGTGTATTTCTCGCCAACGTACTTGGGGCGTACCTATCGCTCTGTTTGTACATAAAGAAACCGCAGAGCTACATCCAGATAGCCCAGAGCTTATCGAAAAAGTAGCGAAGTTGGTAGAAGAGAAAGGTATTCAAGCATGGTGGGATCTTGATGCCGCTGATCTTATGGGCGCAGAAGATGCAGCCAAATATGAAAAAGTGCTAGATACCTTAGACGTATGGTTTGACTCTGGTGTGACTCACTATTCGGTGGTCGATTCTCGCGAAGAGTTCAACGGTCATTCTGTTGATTTGTACCTCGAAGGCTCTGACCAACACCGTGGTTGGTTCCAATCGTCGTTAATTTCATCGATTGCGATGAAAGATGAAGCGCCATACAAGCAAGTGTTAACTCATGGTTTTGTGGTTGATGGCAACGGCCGTAAGATGTCGAAATCTATTGGTAACGTGGTTTCACCAAAAGATGTGACTAATAAATTGGGCGCTGATATTTTGCGTCTATGGGTTGCTTCTACTGATTACACCGGTGAAGTTGCGGTTTCTGATGAAATCCTAAAACGCTCTGCGGATGCCTATCGTCGTATCCGTAACACAGCACGTTTCTTCCTAGCGAACTTGAACGGTTTCAACCCAGAAACAGATTTGGTTCCAGCAGAAGAAATGGTAGCGCTCGATCGCTGGGCTGTTGGTCGTGCATTTGCAGCTCAACAAGAAATCGTAAAAGCCTACGAAGAATATAATACGCATGGTGTGACTCAGCGCTTAATGCATTTCTGCTCTATCGAAATGGGTTCATTCTACCTTGATGTCATTAAAGATCGTCAGTACACAGCGAAATTGGGTGGTCATGCTCAACGTAGTTGCCAAACGGCGCTTTACTACATTGTAGAAGCTTTAGTTCGTTGGATGGCCCCAATCATGTCATTTACCGCTGATGAAATCTGGAATGAAATGCCTGGCGCACGTGATAAGTTTGTATTCACGGGTGAATGGTATCAAGGTCTGTTTGATCTTGCTGAAGGTGAAGAGTTGAATAATGAATTTTGGGCTGAAATCCAAAACATTCGTGGTGCAGTAAACAAATTACTTGAAGATGCTCGTAAAGAGAAAATCATCGGTGGTGCACTGCAAGCGGAAGTGACACTTTATGCTGACGACGTACTGGCGGCGAAAATCAACAAATTGGAAGATGAGCTGCGCTTTGTGCTGCTGACTTCAAAAGCTGAAGTTAAGCCTGTTAGTGAAAAAACAACAGCGGCTCATGCGGCTGATATCGAAGGTTTGTTTGTTCAAGTCAACGCTACTGAAGCTGAAAAGTGTGATCGTTGTTGGCACCACACTCCAGATGTTGGCACTATTGCTGGTCATGAAACTATTTGTGGTCGCTGCGTGTCGAACCTTGATGGTGAAGGCGAAGTACGTAAGTTCGCTTAATAATATCGGGATTCAATATGACTGAGCAGACGCTTACATTAAAACAATCGGGCGTGCGCTGGCTATGGCTAGCGCTGCTGGTGTTTACCGTTGACGTTGGCGTTAAATTGCTGGTGATGGAAAACATGGGTTACGGTTGGGAGAGTCGCATTGAGGTTCTACCATTCTTTAACCTTCTGTATGTGCATAATTATGGTGCTGCATTTAGTTTTTTAAGTGACCAAGCTGGTTGGCAACGTTGGTTATTCTCAGGTATTGCCTTTGTAGTCACTGCTTTACTTACGTACTGGATGAGTAAACTACCGGCGCGAGAAAAGTGGAATAACATCGCATATGCGATGATTATTGGCGGTGCAGTCGGTAATGTCTTTGACCGAGTGGTGCATGGTTTTGTTGTTGATTATCTTGATTTTTTCTGGGGTAATCATCACTGGCCAGCATTTAATATAGCAGACAGTACTATCTGCATTGGTGCTGCGATGATCATCTTGGATGGTTTTCGTAAAAAAGACGATGCAAAGTAAGTATCGACAGAAAATTGAATAACCCTAAGCGCTATCTATTGATTCAGGTGGCGCTTTTTGTTTACTCTTCGTATCTAAAATAATATCGGTATGGAATGAGCGTATCTTAGTGTATTCGATACTTGATTATGGCGCTGATTTCTTCCATCAATAATAAGAGACGTAACGTGACGACGATAAAGCAAGATAGTGCGGTGACCCTACATTTCACCATTAAATTAAAAGATGGCTCTGTCGCTGATAGTACTCATAACATGGGGAAACCAGCTAAATTAGTGATTGGTGATGGCAGTTTGAGTGAAAACTTTGAACATTGCTTATTTAACCTTAGTGCTGGCGAATCAAAGTCAATTGAGCTTAGTGCTGAAGATGCATTTGGTCTGCCAAATCCAGACAATATTCACTACATGGATCGCGCTAAATTTGTTGGTGATGCCGAAGTAGAAGTAGGCACTATCATGGCATTCAGCGGCCGCGATGGGATGGAAATTCCCGGTATTATTACGGCCATTGTGGGTGATTCTGTGACGGTTGATTTTAACCACCCACTGGCTGGGCAAGATGTCATTTTTGATGTTGAAATCTTGTCTGTAGAATAATTATACCAATCGTAGTAAATAACGGGTCATTTTAGTTTGTTAAAACACTCGATAACGGCGTTAGAATTTTTGATGGTAGAATTACTATTTATCGAAAAATCCTGCCTTGTTATCAAGCATTTTTCCTACGCTATTTCTGAACACTTACTTACTGTTATTAGTATTCGTTACCAGTGATAACCCATTCAATGAGCAATGAAATGAAAATATTGTTAGCAAACCCTCGTGGTTTTTGTGCCGGTGTTGATCGTGCAATCAGCATTGTTGAGCGAGCACTTGAGTTATATCAACCACCTATTTATGTTAGACATGAAGTGGTTCACAACCGTTTTGTTGTTGAGGGGCTAAAGCAACGTGGTGCGATTTTTGTTGAAGATTTACACGAAGTACCCGATGACAATATCGTCATTTTTTCGGCTCATGGTGTGTCACAAGCGGTGAGAAAGGAAGCTCAAGAGCGCGCTTTAACTGTGTTTGATGCAACTTGCCCTCTGGTTACTAAAGTGCATATGGAAGTGGCTCGTGCTAGTCGCAGAAGTATGGAAGTGGTACTGATTGGTCACGCTGGACACCCTGAAGTTGAAGGTACCATGGGGCAATACGCTAGCCAAGAAGGTGGCATGTATTTGGTGGAAACCCCACAAGATGTCGATGCACTTAAGGCGCTAGTAAAAGACCCAAGCCATTTGCACTATGTTAGCCAAACAACTTTGTCTGTTGATGAAACGGCCGATGTCATTGATAAGCTGCGTGAAGTCTTTCCTGATATACAAGGTCCTCGTAAAGATGATATTTGTTACGCAACGCAAAATCGTCAAGACGCAGTACGTCATCTTGCTCAAGAGGTGGATATAGTCGTAGTGGTTGGATCGAAAAATTCATCTAACTCCACTCGTTTGAAAGAGCTGGCGGAAAAACTTGGGACACCAGGTTATTTGACTGATTGCCCTGAAGACATTGACCCTAAATGGTTTGATGGAAAGCAAAAGGTTGGCGTAACAGCCGGAGCCTCTGCACCTGAAGAGTTAGTCGACCAAATTCTGCAAAGAATTAAAAATCTTGGTGCAAAGAGTGTTGAAGAGGTTCTAGGACGTGAAGAAAATATGTTTTTTGAAGTACCGAAAGAGCTGCAAATTAAACAAATTGAATAAAACCAGCGATTAATTTTTGTCTTGATTGAGAAAAGGGGTTCCAGCAACGGAACCCCTTTTCTATTTGTGAAATACAGTATGTATTACGCGGTTTTTGTTACGACTTTAGCTTGTTCTTCATCATCGGCTAAGTCGCTATCACCTTTACCTTTTGAAATTTTAATCACATAGCCCGTAACTGCCAGAGTGAATAGAACCCCTGAAATGGTTGATATTTGTATTGGTAAGCCAAAACCTAATGTGCTGTTACTTAAAATGAAAGTTGCACAAACGGTCGTCATAAACATGGCTGGAATCGTTGCAATCCAGTGCAGTTTATTATGACGTAATAGATAGGCTGAAGCTGTCCAAAGCATCATGACGGCTGTGGTTTGGTTTGCAAATCCGAAATAGCGCCAAATGATACCAAAATCAACCTGAGTTAATACTGCGCCTAGAACAAACAGAGGCAATGCCATCATTAGGCGGTTACGCAGCGTTTTTTGCTCCATGTTAAAGTATTCAGCAAGAATTAAACGGCTTGAACGGAAAGCGGTATCACCAGAGGTGATTGGCAGAATAACCACACCTAGGAAAGCTATGATGCCACCGAATACACCGAGTAAGCTAAATGATGCGCTGTAGACTACGTTGCCTGGGCCACCATTTTTCACCGCTTCAGATAATGCATCTAAAGAACCAAAGAAGGATAGGGCAATCGCACACCAAATAAGCGCGATAATGCCTTCGCCAATCATGGCACCGTAGAATACAAAGCGCCCATTCTTCTCGTTTTCTATACAGCGAGCCATCAAGGGTGATTGTGTTGCGTGGAAACCTGAAATAGCACCACATGCAATGGTGATAAACAGTGCTGGCCAAAGTGGTAGGTCATTCGGGTTCATGTTGGTGAACATGTCGCTCATCTCAAAGCCACCCATTACCGTATGTTCGCTAGATAGTGCAATTGCGGTCATCAAGCCAACTGACATAAAGATCAGTAGTGCACCGAACAGTGGGTAGAAGCGACCAATGATTTTATCAACTGGTACAATCGTCGCCAGAATATAGTAAGCGAAAATGATCACAACCATAGAAGTCATGCTAACTGTTAGGCTAGTTTGTTCATTGATAAGATTAGTGATCATGCCAGCAGGAGCTGATACGAAAACAACACCGACCAGTAAAAGCAAAACAATGGCAAAGATGTTCATAAAGTGTTTTGCGCCATTGCCTAGGTAGCGGCCAGTAATGGTTGGTACAGAAGCACCACCGTTGCGGATGGATAGCATTCCAGAAAAGTAGTCATGCACAGCGCCAGCGAAGATACAGCCAACAACAATCCACAACATAGCCGCAGGGCCGTATAATGCGCCCATGATCGGGCCAAAAATAGGGCCGACACCAGCGATGTTCAATAGTTGTACTAAGTAAACTTTTTTGGTCGACATCGGAACATAGTCGACACCATCAGATTTTGTGTGGGCAGGGGTTTTACGGTTTTCGTTAACTCCAAACACTTTTTCTACGAAAGCACCGTAGATGAAATATCCAGCAAGTAGCGCTGCGACACAGGTTAGAAACCACATCATAGCAATTGTCCTTTATTAATGAATTAAGCTCACTGTCGATAATAAAGGCTCCATTAACAATAAACCTGCCCTTTTCAGGTCAGTGGCAATATAGACACTTTAATGGTTATTTTACTCAATAAGTGGTTTTCAGTATTTATCATACCCTCACTTGATAATAGATTGGTGTTGTCCTTCAATTAGTGGCATTTTGTACGACGATGTGGCAATGAGTCGTCATTTTTTACGTTAACTGCTAGGCTGAATAAAAAGCATAAATTAAGGAAAATAATGAAAAAGTTAAATGTAGTGTTGGTTGTAATGGCTTTAACGGGTTGTGTTGCTTCTGAGGCTGAGCTTGCTCAACAAGGCAACTGGCAGCAAATTGGTTATCAAGACGGTGTGGCTGGTCACAGCCAACGCAGTTATAAATTGTTATCAGAACTAGGCTCGGTCAAACAAGCGGATTACGAGTTAGGTTATACGCAAGGTGTTAAAGAGTATTGCAATCCTAATTTTGCCTATCAAATGGGGTTGTCTGGCCAATTTTATGAAGGGGTGTGTGAAGGCACTGATGAGGCGCAGAAATTTCGTATGGAATGGCAACGCGGTTGGAATGAATTCACAAACTAGTTTGCCCATTTAAAGTATCACCACTACAACACTCTTTTTTAGAGAAAGTATATGCATGAAGAGTTTATCGCTTTGTCCATTGCGGCTATTGGCGTTCTTGGTTTAGCGTGTCAATGTCTAGCATGGCGCTTGCGACTGCCAGCTATTTTATTTCTATTGATCGCATGGCTAGTTGTTGGTCCCCTAACGGGGTGGTTGCAGCCTCAAGCTTTACTCGGTGGATTGCTATTTCCTCTTATCTCTCTTGCTGTTGCTGTTATTTTGGTGAAAAGCGGGTTTTTTGTCTGAATGATCACCTTAATAGTAGCAGTAGCGATAAGCATAAAGTGACTCAGGAATATCATGGTTTGTCATTGTTTAATGGTGAAGTGATCTATAAAAAACTGGCCAGTTTGATCAACCAAGGTGCGGAAGTTAAACATACCAAATTGAGCGGAAACTTTACTTATCAAGATTATCTACAGCGACATAAAGAAAGTTTTGTGCTGCCTCTGTTTGTTGTGAACTTAAAAGGTCGAATTCAGATGTACCATGATACACAGGTATTTGAACCTGTAGAGGGCGAAACGGTTGTCTCTTTGATTAAAATCAACGAGAGCCACTAATGGCTCTCACCTTCTTCCATCGAACGACGTAAAAAAGCGTCGGATTCAGCCTGCTTTTCCATTGCCTGCTGGTAGTTTAGCTCAGTTAAGCTCATCAAAATGGCGACTTTTGTATTGTTGTGAGTTTGTTCTAAAAGCGTCTCTGCTTCTGCTCTTTCGCAATCTGTTGCTTGCATTACAATTCGTACTGCTCGGGCGAGTAACTTCTGATTACTACTTTCAGCAATTTTTAAAGTAGGTAGCTGGTCGATATCCCTTGCTTCTGGGTTGCCAGCATCAGACACCAAATGAGAAAGTGCAGCAATAAGCGCATCGTTGGTCATAACATTCCTTACTGATTAATGAGCAGAATAAATTACCCCAAGCGAAGCGAGGCCGCGTGCACCGGTAACTTCAGGTAAATTACTTGGCAGGTTGTGCATTCTTCGTTGAGCGAGCCAAGCAAACGCCATCGCTTCCATGTAGTCACTATCCACGCCTTTGCTGCTGGTTGGTGCAATACGCCAGTTAGGTAGATGGGTTTGTAAGCATTCAACAAGCAAGGGGTTGCGAGCTCCGCCACCACACAATAAGAGTTCTGGATGTGGACCGAATTGGTATTGATTCACTTCAGTGGCAATGGTTAGTGCCGTGTATTCGCATAAGGTACGTTGAATATCCTGCGCCGCTACAGATAACCCCGCGATTTTTTGTTGTAACCATGGCCGATTAAATAGCTCTCTTCCGGTACTTTTAGGCGCGCTCAAGGCAAGATAAGGTTCTTGGCATAAAAGGGTTAGCAGTGGTTGATGGAGTTGCCCTGTTCTTGCCCAAGCACCATCGAGATCAAACGAATGCCCGGTGTGCTCGAAACACCACGCATCCATCAACATGTTGCCAGGGCCAGTATCATAACCGAGAACTTTTTGCTGCGGTTGAAGTACTGAAATATTAGCAATACCCCCTATGTTGAGTACCACAACCGTTGAATCTGTCGATTTGAAAATGGTATCGTGGAAAGCCGGAACTAGTGGGGCACCTTGTCCACCGAGCGCCATGTCTTTGCGGCGAAAATCAGCAACGGTATCAATACCCGTTTGAGTACTAATGATGTTGGCATCACCGATTTGCATGGTAAATGGGTAATCACCAGTCGGTTGATGGAACACGGTTTGGCCATGACAACCAATCGCTCGAATATCACTTGCCTGATAGCCGGATTTATCCAATAGCGCATGGACTGCTTTGGCAAAGAGATGGCCGAGCTGGTGGTCAAGTTCCCCGATCATTTTTAAATTGGTTGGCTGGCCGATGCAGATTTCAAGTAACCGCTGTTTTAATGCATCATGCATCGGGAAATCATCATGAGCCAGTAAGCGGATGTGCTGATCATTAATTTCTACTAAGGCGGTATCGACCCCATCCATGCTAGTACCTGACATGACACCGATGTAACGTTCATTAGTTGTCATTGGCTGCTCCTATTTCCATTGTTATTGGCCCAAACAAAAGCATTGTAATAGAAATTCAAAGCGAATAATCTCGTCAAATTAACTATTTAACCAAATTATTGGAGTAAGCATGGGACCGTTATGGCTAGATGTGGCTGGTTGTGAACTGAGCGCTGAAGACAAAGATATTCTTGAGCACCCAACAGTAGGTGGCGTGATCTTATTTGCTCGTAATTACCATGATAGCCAGCAACTTTTGGCTCTTAATAAAGCCATTCGTCAAGCGGCGAAACGTCCCATTTTGATTGGTGTTGATCAAGAAGGTGGTCGTGTTCAGCGTTTTCGAGAGGGCTTTTCGCTGATCCCTGCCGCACAAGATTATGCGCAGCACAGCAATGGTGAAGTGCTTGCTCGACAAGGTGGTTGGCTGATGGCTGCGGAATTGATTGCCCATGATATCGATCTCAGTTTTGCGCCAGTACTGGATAAAGGCCATGAGTGTAAAGCTATTGGGAGTCGCGCATTTGGCCATGATGTCGATACCATCATTCGTTATAGCTCCGCTTATATGCAGGGAATGAAAGAGATTGGTATGGCAACGACTGGAAAGCATTTCCCAGGGCACGGTGGTGTTATTGCCGATTCACATTTAGAAACGCCGTATGACCTGCGAGACACTATTTTTGATGCCGATATGGCGATTTTTAAAATCCAAATTGAAGCGGGATTATTAGATGCGATGATGCCAGCACATGTTATTTACCCTCAGTATGACGCGCAGCCAGCAAGTGGGTCACAATACTGGTTAAAACAGATTTTACGTCAGCAATTAGGGTTTAAAGGACTGGTTTTCTCTGATGATCTTACTATGGAGGGGGCGTCTGTCATGGGCGGGCCAGCAGAGCGTGCTCATCAATCATTGGTGGCGGGGTGCGACATGCTTTTAGTGTGTAACCAACGCGATGCTCAGGTTGAAGTCTTGGACAATTTACCGATATTAAACGTCCCTGCCGCTGAGGGGTTGCTTAAGCGCGAGTCATTTACGTTATCGCAGTTGCACAGCTCGACTCAGTGGAAACAAGCTTCGGAAGCGATCAAGCGCATGTTGGGTTAGAAAACAATAAAACGCCACACTATCGATTATTGTGGCGTTTTGGTCAGTGGCTTAATGGAAGCCCAATACTTCTTTCAAACTTTTGAGATAACGGCGGCTAACGGGCACCTGATGTTCGCTCCGAGTGACGATGGTTGCCAGCCCATTTTCTAACAACTTGATCTCTTTAATAGCTTTGGTGTTAATTAAATATTGGCGATGACATCGCACCAAAGGCGTTTTTTCTTCTAAAACTTTGAGCGTTAATTGGCTGGTGGCTCGCTGTTGATCTGTTTGCACATGTACACCACTAATATCGCTATAAGCAAACTCAACATCTTTGGTGGCAAGGATCACAATCCGATTTAGGCCGATGCATGGTACTTGGTCTAAGCAGGTTGGTGCTAAGATGGAAGCATCGCTTTTTTTCTTATCACTGCGAACCAAACGCTGGATAGTCTTTTTCAAACGTTCGGTATCTACTGGTTTGAGTAGGTAATCAAAGGCGTTATCTTCAAAAGCTTGGATTGCATATTGATCGTAAGCGGTCACAAAAACCACATTAGGCATGGTTTCTTGGTCAAGCATACCCAGTAATTCAATACCTGTTATCTGTGGCATTTGAATATCAAGAAAAACCACATCGGGTTTTAATTGATTAATTTTCTTTAGCCCTTCAATGGCATTGCTTGCCTGACCAACAACGTTAATTTGTCCTGTTTCTTCTAGCAGTTCTATCAGCTCTTCCCGAGCGAATAACTCATCATCAATGACCAGTACCGTAAGCATGTGATTCCCTTAATAAGATCCTTTATAAGGAATGAGAAAGCTCATTCGTGTGTATTGATTTGCCAATACTTCTGTTTTAAGTGTAGATTGCGGTCCAAATTTATTGGTTAATCGTTTATCGACGATTTGCATGCCCAGTCCATCGTAGTCTTCACTTGGCACCTGGTAACTGCCCGCATTATCCTCAACAACGATTCGATATCCTTCGGCTTGCTGTTGGCTAAAAATGCGGACTTTCCCCTCAGCTAATAAATTTGAAGTACCATGTTTAATGGCATTTTCCACCAAGGGTTGTAACGTAAAGCTAGGAACATTGCGTTCAAGTAATGAATCTTCAATTTCAATTTCAACTTCTAAACGATCAGCAAAGCGAGCTTGTTCGATGGTTAAGTAAGCTTTGACGTGAGCAATTTCATCTTTGAGTGTGACGGTTTCAATATTTTGTTTGAGATTACTGCGAAAGAAATGTGATAAATGCTGAATCAAATCTCGTGCTTTATTGGGATCTCGACGAATAACAGCACTGATGGTGTTGAGTGCATTAAACAGAAAGTGAGGGTTCACTTGAGCATGCAATAGCTTGATTTCAGCTCGCGAAAGTAGCATCTGCTTTTGTTGATATTCACCATATAAGATCTGGCTTGATAGCAACTGAGCGATTCCTTCAGCCATCGACATATTAATGGTTGAAAATAACTTCCGTTTCGGTTCGTACAGTTTGATGGTTCCAATTACTCGATCCCCTGCTCGTAGTGGAATAATGAGTGCAGACCCAAGTTTGCAGCTCTTCGACAAAGAACATTGATAAGGTGAATCTTTACCATCAAGGTAAATAATACTATTTCTAGTGATCGCATCGAGTGTGCTCTGGGAGGAGATAGGCGTATTTGGTTTATGGTGATCATCCCCAATACCAACGAAAGCGAGAATCTTTTCTCGGTCAGTAATGGATACTGCACCGACGTTGGTGAGTTCGTAAACAATGCGTGCCACTTTGCCTGCATTTTGTGGGTTAAAGCCGTTGGCTAATACTCCGACAGAGCGTTCGGCAATGTTGAGAGCACGCCGAGAAAATGTGGCTGAGTACTCTTCAAAAATGGTTTTCCTATCTTGCAGAATGCTCATAAACAGCGCAGCGCCAACTGAATTGGCGATGATCATTGGTGCTGCAATGGTCGAGACTAATGCATAAGCTTCACTAAACGGTTTGGCGACTAACAAAATGAGTAGCATCTGCACAATTTCGGCAAATAGGGTAACAGCGAACACAATGCTAGGACTAAACAGTAAGCGTCCTTTGCTTTTACGTAGCAAGTAAGTGTGCAGCAAGCCACCAATCAGCCCTTCTGCCGTTGTTGAAATCGTGCAGGCGACATCGGTGAAACCACCTAGAGTATAACGATGCATACCTCCTGTAAAACCGACAGCAAAGCCAACCACAGGACCACCAAATAAACCGCCCATCACCGCGCCAATCGCGCGCGTATTGGCTATAGCGTCATTGATTTGTAAACCAAAGTAGGTTCCCATGATGCAAAACAGCGAAAATAGCACATAGATGCTGATTTTATGGCTAATCCGATTTGAAATGCTCAGCAGCGGTAGAAAAATCGGCGTTTTACTCAGCATGTAAGCCAGCACTAGGTAAACGCACATCTGTTGCAGCAGTGAAAGGATTAAATCCATGGTAAATCCCAGTAAGTCTGACTCAGTAAGTGGTAATAATGGACATTTTAGGGGAGATAGACGGAATAAAACACGCGTCATCTTATACTTTTTGCCTTAAAGCACGATAAAAATAAATGTAAATTTAAGTTTACACTAAATGTTTTTTATAATTTACACTTGCAATGTTTTTTAAGCCTGATAATTTGTCATTCATCGGTTTTTAAGCGCAATTTTATTTTTGTGTAAATAAAAGAATACAGGTGATGAGATGCAGAAAAGTGAACTAAGTAATATTAATATCAGTGATGAGCAAGTGTTGATCACGCCCGATGAACTAAAAGCAAAGTTACCGCTGAGTGATAAAGCTCGTCAGTTTATTCAGCATTCTCGTCAAACCATCGCCAATATCATTCATAAAAAAGATCATCGATTGTTAGTGGTATGTGGCCCTTGTTCTATCCACGATATAGATGCTGCGAAAGATTACGCCAAGCGCTTAAAAGCCCTTTCTGAACAGTTGAGTGATCAGCTTTACATTGTGATGCGTGTTTATTTCGAAAAACCACGTACTACAGTTGGTTGGAAAGGGTTAATTAACGATCCACATCTCGATGGCAGTTTTGATATTGAACATGGTTTGCATGTCGGGCGTCAGTTGTTAGTGGAACTAGCCGAAATGGAGATCCCGCTTGCGACTGAAGCACTTGACCCGATAAGCCCTCAATACCTAGCTGACACTTTTAGCTGGGCTGCAATTGGTGCTCGTACCACTGAATCACAAACTCACCGTGAAATGGCCAGCGGTCTATCGATGCCGATTGGCTTTAAAAATGGCACTGATGGTAATTTAGCGACCGCAATAAATGCGATGCAAGCGGCTTCCTCTAGTCACCGTTTTATGGGGATCAGCACTGAAGGGCAAGTGGCTTTGCTTACTACTCAGGGTAATCCCAATGGACACGTTATTTTACGTGGTGGTAAACAGACGAACTACGACTCGGTCTCTGTTGCGGAATGTGAACAAGAGATGGCGAAACATAAGCTCGACGCTTCCCTAATGGTTGATTGCAGCCATGCTAATTCCCGTAAAGATTACCGTCGTCAACCTTTAGTTGCGGAAGATGTTATTCATCAAATTCGTGAGGGTAATCAATCTATTATTGGTTTGATGATTGAGAGCCATATCAATGAAGGCAGCCAATCATCTGATTTACCTCTCAGTGAAATGGCTTATGGTGTTTCGATTACGGATGCGTGTATCAATTGGCAATCAACTGAGGCACTATTACGCCATGCTCATCTAGAGCTCGTTCCGTTCTTAGAAAATCGACTAAAAGGTCAGTAGAAGGAAGTACCATGGCTGTTGAACTTAACGAATTACGTGATCAAATTGATGCTGTTGATAAACAAATGGTGGAGTTATTGGCTCGTCGTTTAGCTTTAGTCGAGAAAGTGGGGGAAGTGAAAAGCCTGCACGGTTTACCTATCTATGCGCCAGATAGAGAAGCAGCAATGCTTGCTTCTCGCCGCGCCGAAGCCGAGAAAAAAGGCGTCCCCCCTCAATTAATCGAAGATATTTTGCGTCGCACCATGCGTGAGTCCTATGCCAGTGAAAAAGATTCAGGCTTTAAGTGTTTAAATCCTGAACTGCGTTCGGTGGTGATCATTGGTGGTAATGGACAGCTAGGTGGTTTATTTGGTCGTATGTTCAAACTATCCGGTTACCAAGTTAAAGTACTCGGCAGTCAAGATTGGCATAAAGCTGATGACATGTTGCACAATGCTGGTTTGGTCGTAGTTACTGTTCCTATTCACTTGACTGTTGGTGTGATCGAAAAACTGGGCAACTTACCGCCAGACTGCATCTTGTGTGATCTTACTTCGATCAAATCCAAACCGTTGCAAGCCATGATGTCGGTTCACCAAGGCCCTGTTGTTGGCTTACATCCTATGTTTGGACCTGATGTTCCTAGCCTAGCGAAACAAGTGATTGTTTATTGTGATGGTCGTGGAGAAGTGAACTACCAATGGCTTCTGAAGCAGTTCTCTATTTGGGGGGCAAGCCTATGCCAGATCGATGCGGCTGAGCATGATCACGGTATGACATTAATCCAAGCGCTACGTCACTTCACTTCATTTGTTTATGGGTTACATCTTTCAAAGGAAAATCCCAACATCCAAAAACTGCTCCAATTGAGCTCGCCAATTTATCGATTGGAATTAGCGATGGTCGGGCGTTTGTTTGGTCAAGATCCGAATCTGTATGGGGACATTATTTTGTCGTCAGAAGAGAATGTCGAGATGATTAAACGTTTCCATCAGTGCTTTGGAGAAGCAATGAAGGTGTTGGATGGCCATGATAAACAGGCATTTGTTGAAAACTTTTCTAAAGTTAGTGAATGGTTTGGCGATTACTCACAACAATTTATGCTAGAAAGCCAAAACTTACTCAAGCAAGCCAATGATGCGATTCACCGAGCTTAAGTGGATAGGCTGAACTCAGTTTATCAATTGCTTGAAAGCTAAAAACGCCCCATTATTGAGCAAAGTCGTTTCCATTGATAAAAATGGAAACGACGCTTTTACTCCGCATCAATATCCCCTAAATCTGATAAGTATTCGAGCTCGCGGTGGAGCAAGGCATCATCCCCTACATTCAACTCAACCAAGCGTCTTAAGTGAGCAATGCTGTCGATATCAATATGATCAATGATCGCGCGAATAACGTTGTTATTAATGCTGATTAAATTAGCGACTAAGTTAATGGTTATATCACTTTCAGGTAGGGTAAATTCGACTTGAGCGGTTTCGTTGATGTTGAGTTTATCGCTCTTTGGGCTTGAGAGTAATAACCCATGAAGAGACAAATCTTGAATGGTGGTGGCGATGTGATGGGAACCTTGTACCACATTGGCTGGCATCTGGTAGATAATGCGTGAAAAGCGGCGTCTTTCAATCATGTTACACTCTCTTTGTTGAGCCTTTACTATTACAGTATCGGCTCTATATTAGTGATCAATCATTATCTAGTGAGTTTAGACCGAATTCGCGATGGTGTCGCGAATCAACTCCTCACCTTTGCAAACCTAGCATCATTTTTCATCAACAACGTTTGAGTCATGAACCTTCTTAAGGATGAATTTGCGCGACTTTTTAAGAAAGTGAGAGAGTATTTACTACCCATAAAAATAAGGCCGCTTAACAGCGGCCTCAAAAGAGTAAATGGATTACTTAGCAATACGCTTATATTTAATACGGTGTGGTTCTGCTGCTTGAGCACCTAAGGTTTGTTTTAACCAATCGGTATACTCACTGTAGTTGCCTTCGTAGAAGTTAACTTGGCCTTCATCACGATAATCAAGAATGTGCGTAGCAATACGGTCCAAGAACCAACGGTCGTGGGAGATAACCATTGCGCAACCAGGGAATTCTAGCAAGGCTTCTTCTAGTGCTCGTAGTGTTTCAACATCAAGGTCGTTGGTTGGTTCATCGAGTAACAGTACGTTACCACCTGCTTTAAGCAGTTTTGCTAAGTGCACACGGTTACGCTCACCACCAGAGAGTTCACCAATCACTTTTTGTTGATCGACACCTTTGAAGTTAAAGCGTGAGCAGTAGGCACGAGCTGGAATCTCAAAGTTGTTGATCTTAATGATGTCAGCGCCTTCAGAAATCTCTTGGAAGACGGTGTTCTTATCGTTCATGCTATCGCGGAACTGATCAACTGAAGCCAATTTAACCGTGTCACCTAACTCGATCGTCCCCGAGTCAGGTTGCTCGACACCGCTTAGCATCTTAAATAAAGTCGATTTACCAGCGCCGTTGGCACCAATGATGCCAACGATGGCACCTTTAGGCATGCTGAATGACAAGTTATCAATCAGAACGCGATCACCAAAAGATTTAGTCAGGTTCGTAACTTCCAGCACTTTATCACCTAAGCGCTCACCCGGCGGAATGAAAAGTTCGTTGGTTTCATTACGTTTTTGGTGATCTGTCGTGTTTAGCTCTTCAAATCGAGCCATACGTGCTTTGGATTTTGCTTGACGACCTTTCGGGTTTTTACGTACCCACTCAAGTTCTTTCTCAATCGTTTTTTGACGAGCACTTTCTTGCGATGACTCTTGCTTCAAACGCTCATCTTTCTGCTCTAGCCAAGAAGTATAGTTTCCTTGCCATGGAATACCTTCACCACGGTCAAGTTCTAGAATCCAACCTGCTGCATTATCAAGGAAGTAACGGTCGTGGGTGATAGCCACAACTGTTCCTGAATAATCAACTAGGAAATGTTCAAGCCATGCTACTGACTCTGCATCCAAGTGGTTGGTTGGTTCGTCAAGTAGCAGCATGTCTGGTTTTTCAAGCAACAAACGACAAATTGCTACGCGGCGACGTTCACCACCCGATAGAACCGCAACTTTTGCATCCCATTCAGGCAAACGCAATGCATTAGCAGCACGCTCTAGGGCGTTTTCAAGGTTGTGGCCATCTTTTGCTTGAATCAAGGCTTCTAACTCGCCTTGCTCTTTTGCTAGCGCATCAAAGTCAGCATCAGGTTCAGCATAAGCGGCATAAACTGCATCAAGACGGGTCAGCGCACCTGCGACGTCTGCAACGGCTTCTTCAACCACTTCACGTACAGTTTTTGATTCATCCAATATTGGTTCTTGAGGAAGGTAGCCAACTTTTAGCCCAGGTTGTGGACGTGCTTCACCATCAATATCAGTATCAATGCCGGCCATGATACGCAGTAGGGTGGATTTACCCGAACCATTGAGA
The DNA here is from genome assembly GCF_963889785.1 of Vibrio sp. S12_S33. NCBI lineage: Bacteria > Pseudomonadati > Pseudomonadota > Gammaproteobacteria > Vibrionales > Vibrionaceae > Vibrio > Vibrio sp. S12_S33. The sequence goes on from NZ_CAWPQZ010000002.1 coordinate 197,427, forward strand.
CCTAAAACACCAATTTTGGCACCTGGAAAAAAGCTAAGAGAGATGTCTTTGAGAATTTGACGCTTAGGCGGGACAATTTTACTTACCCGCGACATGGTATATACGTATTCAGCCATTGCCGATTGTTCCTAATCTTAGTAACAGAATAAAGTGGCTATTTTATACCAAAGTGAGCTTATTTGTTACTAGCTAACCAGTTTTTAACGCGGAAATAATGCCTTTCTATAGCTTTGATTTTTTGTGGTGGTTGTCAGTGGCTCTCTGATGTACTTGCGTCTTCAAGTTATCTAGATTTGGATATGCTTTAACCAACAAGCATTGAGTTACTTGATGCATATGTCGCAGTTTTATGAATTTAATATTATTTACATATAGATGCTTTACATTTCTATCTAGAATAAGCGTAATGGAAGTGAATTCCCCCTCGCTTTAGATAGGATGAGAGCACATGACGCTTATGCATTTTTTTAAGCCGCATTGTCTTTTTTCATCAGTGATAGCTTTGACTTCATTGATGAGCGGCACAGCGTTTTCTGGCTCAACACTGGATTTGGATAGCCAGCGAGAGCTCTATGATCAAGCACAACAGTTGCTTGATGAAAACAAGGTTGATGAATTTAAAAAACTCAGAAAAAAGATCGCAGATTATCCCTTAACACCCTATGTGGATTATCGAGCATTTTTGGTTGATCTTGGTGATAAGCCGCCATTAGCCGTGCAGGTCTTTATTGATTCGCATGCAACTTTTCCCTTTTCTTATCGTATTCGTGCACCTTATTTGGATGCTTTAGCAGCCAAAGAAAAATGGTCGACCTTGTTAGCGTTTCAAAAATACGAACCCAATGACGAATTGTATCGTTGCCATTATTACAATGCTCATTACCAAACTGGACATCGAGATGTTGCTTTTAAAGGAGCCAAGCAACTTTGGTTGAGTGGCAACAGTATTGCAGATGCTTGCGATCCTTTATTTAGTGCTTGGGAACAACAGGGTGGATTGACGGATGATTGGGTGCTCAAGCGTATGCTACTAGCGTTTGATAAACGAAATCTAACGCTGATGAAATATCTACAGAAAAAACTGAAGCTCGAAAAGTCATTGGTAATCGCGCAATCTTTGCTCGATCTGTACGCGAATCCTGACCAAGTGATAACTTTTGCTAAACACAATGTGAATGATGATTTTCACCAGCAGTTAATTCAATTTTCGTTAGAAAAACTGGCACGTAAAGACGCCGCTTTAGCGCAAGGTGTTTATCAAAGCTTGCTTGAAGGCAAAGTTTTAAGTGGAGAGCCGAGTCAGAAACTGGCTGACTACATCGCCAGACGATTATTGGATAGCGAAGATGAGCTATTAATGACATGGCGAGATAACATTATTGCGCAAAGCTCAAATAACACTCTGAAAGAGCTGCGAATTCGTCTGGCATTACAAGCGGCAGACTGGCGTGGTTTACAGTATTGGATTGAACAATTACCAGCGAAGAAGCAATCTAGTATTCGTTGGCAGTATTGGCTTGCAAGAGCTGAAATCGAGTTAGGAAATACCAGCAAGGGGATGCAGCGTTTGCAATCTATTGTTGGGCAGCGCAATTTTTACAGTGTGGCTGCAGCCACTGTGGTTAAACAATCGATTAACTATCCCACTTCATCTATCGAGCTAAACGTTACTCTATTAAAGCCACATCAAACCACCTTAACGCGAATTCAAGAATTGATTGATCGCGATAAGATTACCGCAGCAAAAAGCGAATGGCGATGGTTGCTTGAGCGTGTATCGGAGCCAGAAAAAGAGATGTTAGCGGCTTATGCGGCCTCTCAAAATTGGCACCACTTAACGGTTACTGCTTCAATTGCTGCAAAAATGTGGGATAACACCCAACTGCGTTTTCCATTAGCTCATCAATGGTGGTTTAATTTTTATGGGCAAAAGCATGGCATAGACCCGATCATGTTAATGTCTTTAGCTCGCCAAGAAAGTGGCATGGATGTTGAGGCTCAATCTCCAGTCGGTGCTCGCGGCATTATGCAAATAATGCCGAGGACAGCAAGCTATACCGCTAAAAAGTATCAGCTAACCTACAATGGTGAAGATGAATTATATCAAGTGGGTAAGAATATTGAGATCGGAAGCCATTATTTGAATGGTTTGCTAGAGCAATACGATAACAACCGAATTTTTGCTTTTGCTGCTTATAATGCAGGTCCTAGTCGGGTCAATCAATGGCGAGAGAAGACCCAAGGCAAGTTAGATGCCTATGCCTTTATTGAAGCGATTCCGTTTAAAGAAACTCGGGGCTATGTGCAAAACATTTTAATGTTTGAAATCTATTACCGAGATTTGATGGGTGTTGAAGGTCAATTTCTTAACGCAAACGAAATTGATGCAAAATATTGATTCCAATAGTAGATGAAAGTTCTACAATAGCCTTAATGTATCACCTAGCGAGTACAAACATGTCGCAACAACCAGAGTACACAGACTGGCAACAGCTAATGACATTGGTCAAGCATGCCGCTGAGCAAGATCAGCATGAAATGCTACTTACGATGATGATGACACCGGATGAGCGAGAATCGTTGGTCGCGAGAGCCAATATTTTATGTGAGTTATTTAAGGGTGAATTATCACAGCGGCAAATTAGCCAAATGTTAGGGGTAGGGATTGCGACGATTACGCGAGGTTCTAACGAGCTGAAAACCAAATCAGATCAAGAAAAGTCTCAACTCGCCGCTTTATTACTGAAATAAAATGGGCGAGTTCAGCGTAGCGCTAGTTTGGCTTGCGCTACGCTGATAAGTTTGCAGGAAAATGGCTTGGGTTAGTAAACGGAATTAAGGCCAAAATCAGCGCTTGCTGATAGACCGAGCTGCGAGTGAGTTGATTTTGTGTCAACAGGCTAATCGCCCCTCCTTTTTGTTTGATATTTTCCGTCGCAAATACCTCATCCATCACATCTCCCAGCTCATTGGCGGTGGCCAATTTTTCTAAGACGATAGGCGGTAACATCAAACTTGCTGAGCGAGATTCCCCACGATGAGTGTCCGATTCGATGATCATCCAAGCAAAGGTCACATTCCCTTCTATGCCCGCTTCTAACCCGACGTAATAATCAGCGCCAGGATAAATTTCTTTAGCATGTTGGACACGATTAAGCGCGCCTAGATGAGTTTCATCATTACTCATTGGTTGATCAGCAACACCGCTTGGAACGCTGACACCAGTAAAGGCAAATTGTTGTTGTGGAAATACACTTTCAAATGCACTACGTACCGCGTTAATTTTTGCTGGGTTAAGAGAGGCAATGGTCACGTTTTTCATAAGTTAGGCTTAGTTCTTTTTGTTGTTTATGCCATGAAGCGAGGGCATTCAAGGTCATAGGTTTTGCAAAATAATACCCTTGCATATAATCACAATGATAGCCGGCAAGCCAGTGATGCATCTCTTGATTTTCAATACCTTCAGCAGTCACTAGCATCGATTGAGAGTGGCATAAGTCGATCAGTGGCTTAATGACCTTTTGATTATTGGTTGCAATGAGTGTATCCAAAAATAGTCGATCAAATTTAATTTTTTGTACCGGATATTGCACAAGCTGTGTGATCGAGGTGTAACCAGAACCAAAATCATCTATCGCGAGCCCATATCCTAAATGAGAAAGTTCATGGAGTAGAGGAAACCCTTTAGAGTTGGTGGAAAAAGTTTCTGTGATTTCAAAATCAATCAAATGTGGGGGAATCGCATTTTCTTGTGCATGTTTGTGAATGTAATGTGCTAATTGCAATGTGTTCAGTTCTGCTGATGAAAGGTTTATTGACACTTGCACGGGATGTTCACTAATGGCTTGTAATACGTGAAACTCCTTGAAAGCGCTGCGAATAACCCATCGGTCAATACTACCAAATAGCCCAGTTTGTTCGGCAATAGGAATAAACTCTTTTGGCGACACTAGTCCTAATTGCTTAGATTCCCAGCGAAGTAAAACTTCTACCCCCGCAATCGTGTTGCCATTGCGATTTAAATAGGGCTGATAAACAAGGCTAAATTCTCGTTCAAAATCGCCCAACCGTAATGCTTGTTCAATATTTGCTCTACGCTGAACGCCTTTATCGAGATCGGGTGAATAGTAAGCAATTTGGTTTTTGCCCGCATTCTTTGCTTGATACATGGCTGTGTCAGCATTCAACAGTAGTTTCTCAAGGGTATTTCCATCAAAGGGATAAGTGGCTATGCCAATACTCGCTGTGATAGGGAAATTGCCTAGCGGAGAATTACTTTGATTTTGGATAGGAGCTAATAACTGACTCGCAAACTCTGTGGCTCCTTGGCTAAAGGAGCTAGGAGCTGAAATAAATATCGAAAATTCATCACCAGAAAGGCGAGCAGCTAAATTTTTGACTTGGTATTGAGTGTAGAAGAAGTGGCTTAATGAACGAACATGCTGGGCAAAATTGACGAGCAAGGTGTCACCGACCTGATGACCATATTTATCATTTACGTATTTAAAATTATCTAGGTCAATGTACAGCACCCAAATATTGTCGTGATATCGTGCATTAGAGAGCACTCGCTCGACGGATTGTTTAAAGTGGTGGCGGTTTGCAAGTTTCGTTAGGTGATCATATTCAGCTAATGCCTTGGTTTTCTTATAAGTAGTATCAAGCTCTTGATACATATCATAGAAGCGAGAAGAAAGGCGACCGATTTCATCTTTGGTGTCGAGCGTCTCAATGTTGTCACGCTGCTTATTCTCTACTTCTTTTAATTGTTTGTCTAATTGGGAGATTGGTTTGATGACATGGCGATACAGCAAAAATAGTAGTAAAAAAACAGTGATAAATGCTGATGTGCCAAATGATAAGGCCAAACGTTTCAAAATAATATTGAGCTTATTGTTAATAAGAAACTGAGCTGGATCTAAGGTTGCATACAATCCGGGTTTCAATTCAACGGTTTGTGTCAGTCCAATTTTATCTATATTGGAATTTTCAGAGAAAAAAATAGTACTTTGATTATCAAATTCAATTTGTTTTCTGAGTTGATCAAATTGTTCTAATGCAGCGAAGACAACGACAAAAAATATTTGATCTCGGTTATAGCTTAGAGGTGCAGCTAGCGTTTTTTTATCGAGCACATCATAGCGAACTAGAATACCTTCACCGCTAGAGTTAGTGATATAGCTAATATCAGATATTTTCTGGGTATGACTAAAAGTATCTTGCACATAGTTAAGTACTTTTTTGTCAATAGTTGCGAACGGGTCAATGCTATTTTCAGTATAATAGAGTACATTTTTGCTGCCATCTAAAATAGATAACGCAACAAAACGTCCTTCTCGAGATTGAAGAATATCTAACGTTTGCTGAAAATTATCGACTAATTCTAATTCTCTATAGGGGTTTTTTCCATGTGCTACATAATGACGAATAATGTCACTTTTCGTTAGTGTGTAGGCGTAACTATTTACAAGAGAGTGAGTCTGGCGAAACAGCCCTGCGAGCTTTTCCATACTTAGCTGTAGATAGCTTTCCTCACGTTTTAGCAAGGCGTCTTTCTGGCTAGAGTAAATAATGTAACTCGACGCCGCTGCACTCAAAAGGATAACTGGGGCGATCAGTAACAGGATTCTATTGTTGAGCTTCATGTTGTTCCAAAATACTGTTAATGATTTTTGCTCTTAAACTGATGTTGGTCGGTATCAATTCACTATCAATGATGCCTTGTTCTAGCAAGGTCGGATCTGGGAATAATGATGCATCATTTTTATAGCTATTAGGCATCAATTTTAATGCACTTAAGTTCGGTGTTGCAGCTTTAATATCTTTTGCATTCGTTGCGGCAGTTTCTGGAAGCATTAGGTAATTTAAGAATGCTTTCGCTTGCTGCTTATTTTTGGAATTACTATTTATGGCTAAGCAGTCTACCCAAATATAAGGTTTACCATTGGGTGTGACGAAATCCCAATCGTCTCCTCCAAAGTACTTGTTTAGTGAGTATTGATCACCACTATAAGCGAGTGCCATGTGTAAATTATCGCTATCAGGATGGCTTCGTACGTAACTCAATACATATTCATAGGTCAAAATATTGGGATTAACGGATAGCATTGCCTGATACGCTTTTTTAAGTGCAGCTTGGTCATCAGTGATTGGGGATTGTGATTGGCTATACAGTGCAGGCAATAGAGTCTCGACCGTATCGGTCAACATACCAACATGACCTTTAAGTGTATCGGGCATATCGAGAAAATCAGTCCATTTTGTGGGGGTTTTTATGACTTTACTTTTCTTATAGGCTATTCCTACTGTTCCCCAAAAATAAGGAATAGCGTGAGAGCCACAAACTTGGTTCCATTTGTTGTCATTATATTTTCTATTTTCGAGGTCACTTAAATCTTCAAACGTTTTCAGGCGAGAATATATAAGTGCAGACACATTATCGAGTACGACAATATCAAAAGGAAGTTGGAGGCTTTTCACCATTAACAGGCTGCGTTCATCATCATTATCAAAATGATATAGATGAATGTTGGTTTTAGTATTTTCGCTCCACTCAGAAATGATCTGAGGGGAGATTGTATCCTCCCACAGATAAATATTGAGTTCTGAACTTAGTATTGGCATTGAAATGCTAAAACCACAAAGCATTAAAGCGCCTAGATGAGCTTTCGTCATGATATAAGTGGATGAACCTTATTTGTCTGAGGAAGAGCATTGTTCACAATGAGAGTCACAAGACTTGCGGAAACTATCCGTAATTCAAAGTGCGCTGACAGCCCTATACCATAGCGATAAATAATACTAAAACACGCGCATTATATGAGCTTTATTGCTATCTGTCAGCAGACTTATGACAAAATTTTGACTAAGTGACGATTATTGTAGTTTTACTTGGGTCGGTTTAACGTTTTCACTTGGGTAGCAACCAAGAACTTTTAAGTGCTTGGTTATTTTCATCAATTCGTTGATTGATTGCTGCATTTCGACTGAATCTAAGTGTGATTCGAGATCAACATAAAACATTTCCTCCCAAGGATTACCCATGATTGGGCGCGATTCCAACTTAGTCATATTGATACCATATCGTTGCAGAACCAGTAAGGTTTCAACTAATGAACCTGCTTGTTGAGAGGTAGACATTATCAAGGTAGTTTTAGCTGGTATTTGAGTCGAGACTTCTACCGGCTTTCTAGCAACGATAATAAAACGAGTATGGTTTTCTGTTTGATTGGCGATATTGCCTTTGATTGCTTGCAGACCATAAAGTTTGCCACTAGAAGCATTGCCAATTGCAGCCACATCGTTCCGATTCAGTTCTTGGACTTTTTGCATAGCATCAGCCGTACTAGCACAAGACTCCAGTTTAACGCCTTTTAGACGGCTTAAAAACTCACTGCACTGCTGGTGAGGCTGAGGGTGAGAGTAAAGTACTTTGAGATCTTCTAATTTCAGGTCAGAAGTAGCGACTAGGCAATGTTCAATTGGTAATGTTAATTCACCGACAATATATAGCGTTGTGTGCTGTAGAAGATCATAGACTTCATTGATTGAACCCGAGCTGGTATTTTCAATAGGAAGAACACCGTAATCGGCATGTCCCGATTCTACGGTCTTGGTTACTTCTCTGAAATGCTCACAATTGAGTTCAATCAGTTCAGTGTTTTTTCTGCTGAAATACTCACGTGTTGCAAGGTGTGAATAGGAACCTTTTGCGCCTAGAAATGCGACGCGGGCTAGTGGTTTACGGCTGAGTTGAGGGTTTGCTAAATTCTGTAAATAGGATTGTTGTAGAAGCACGGAATCTTCAATAATAGTGTGGAATAACTTCGTGATGTATTGTGCATCCAAATTATATTTTTCTTTGCCATTATTTATCAGTTTGACCAAAAGTTGCTGTTCACGTACTGCATCTCGTACTGGCTTTGCGGTTTCAATTTTGCTCTTTGCTACTTCAATGCTGAACTTACGACGTTCAGAGAGCAAACTCAGTAGTTGGTCATCGAGTTCGTTGAGACGTATGCGGATCTCATCGAGTGAATATTGTTTTTCTGTCATAAAATAATCCTTGTAAAAAAGCCTCCCGGTGGGAGGCTTTCTGTTCGTTTTTGACTTATCTTCTGTCAACGACCATGCCTCCAAATATTATTGGAGAAAAAAGAAGTCAAAAAAGAACAGCGAAGTTAAGTGCATAAAATCAGGTTTTGTTTTAAGTGTGAGAACACAATAAGCAAGCAGCTATAGGGCGTCAAGCAAAAAAATAGCGCCTAACGGGCGCTATTTTCAATCCTTTTAATCTTTATTCGATTTCTTCTTCTACTTCCGGTTTCTCTGTACGACGAGCTTCTGGTTTGTGGCGCAGTTTATTGAGTTGACGTTCTAGTTTTTGTTCTACCTCATTAACAGCTGTATAAAGATCTTCATGTACTGCGGAAGCGACGAGTTGTCCTTTGGGTACCGTAATTATCGCTTCAAATTTTTTCTGTTTACCTGGTTCTTCACTAAAGCTAGCTTGGCAGCCAATAATGTCCACTTGCCATTTTTCTAACTTCTTAAATTTGCTCTCAATGTGATCGCGGATTGCAGAGGTGATGTCGATATTTTTACCAGTGATATTTACTTTCATAGATTTTTTCCTCTGTGTCATCCCTCATGGGTTAACTCCAGATTACCTATTCGATAAGAAATAAATGTGATCTATATCACCTTATGGTGAGGGTTTTCTAATGTTGGGTTTAAACGTGATCTCACGCAAAAAGTGGTATCAAGAGGGCAAGGAAAAGCTTGAGATTCATATTGTTTACGATAGATTGAATGGTATCGCAAGCTAAAAACTTCTCCATTTTTAGGGCCTTTTTACGGCTTAATAAACGTGTTGTTTATTTGCTAAGCAGGTAGGGTAAGTTGCGTCCAATGCCACTCAGGTTTTGTATTCATACCTACGGTGGCGTCTACTCGTTTTCCTCTGTGTTTTTCTTGCTCTCTCATATTTAACAGCTGATAGCAAAAAACCATTAACAAACCATGTGTTAATATCGTTTGTTAATGGTTGAATTTGATCAGTGCTGCGAAAGGGTTACTCTGGGTTGAGTGCAATCAATTTTTCTGTTCTTTCTATTGCGTCATCAAGTTTTAGCTGTTTGTAGGCTTCAAGTTGAATACGCAAGGATTTTCTCGCCGCTTCTGTATCAGGGTAAGTTTTTTGTAACTCCTGAGTACGATTAATCGCCGCTATCCATGCTTCTCGACGTAGATAGAAATCAGCGGTTGCAAGATCATATTCGGCTAAACGATTTTTGAGAGCAAATAAACGTTTATGTGCATCTTCTGCATATGGGCTCGTTGGATAGCGTTGCAGTAATTTTTTGAAATCAACAAAGGCTGCTTTTACCGGTTCAGGATCACGATCTGAACGATCAACATTAAAAAGGTCATGCATGAAGTTACGGTCTTGAGCCATGTGCGTTAAGCCACGCATATAAAGTACCCAGTCCATTTTTTCGTGGGTTGGGTTTAAACGTGTAAAGCGTTCAATCGTAGCTAATCCTAAAGCAAGATCATCGTTTTTATAATAGGCATAGATAAGATCAAGTTGCACTTGTTCGGAGTAAGCTCCGAATGGATAGCGTGAATCTAACGCTTCAAGTTTTTCTATTGCAGTAAGCCAATTGCCACTTTGCAGTGAAATTTGTGCATCTGAATACAATTCAGAAGGCGGCACATCAGGGACAATATCTTCGCTGCTTGAACAGCCAAATAACAGTGATAGTGCGAGTAAGCCTGATAAAGTGTGGTGTTTCATGACAGGAGTCGGTTCCTTGAATTAGTGCTTCTTAATTGAGTGCGTAATCGCTTTATAAATCGTTTCGTTACTTTCTTACCAGTAACAGATACAATAAAGCCATATTTTATCCATACTAGACGCTATTAGTCTCACGGTTTTTAAAAAAGTTCTATATGGCTCAGCAGATTGAATTAACAAATACAGTAAAAGATAGCCAGTTAGGTCAACGTTTAGACCAAGCTGTCGCTGAATTATTCGCTGATTTCTCACGCTCACGTCTAAAAGAGTGGCTTTTAGATGGCAAGGTTCAGGTTAATGGTGAAGTGATTACCAAACCGCGAACTAAAGTCATGGGTGGCGAAATCATTACCGTTCAAGCCGAACTTGAAGATGAAGAGCGTTGGGAAGCGCAAGACATTCCTTTAGACATTGTTTATGAAGATGATGACATTATTGTCATCAATAAACCACGAGATTTTGTCGTTCATCCTGGTGCCGGAACACCCGATGGCACAGTGCTTAACGCATTATTGTTCCATTATCCAGCTATTGCGGAAGTTCCACGTGCAGGTATAGTGCACCGTTTGGACAAAGATACTACCGGGTTAATGGTGGTAGCTAAAACGGTACCCGCTCAAACTCATTTGGTGCGAGCGCTACAAAAGCGCAATATCACTCGTGAGTATGAAGCGATTGCAATTGGAACGATGACGGCTGGTGGCATGATTGATAAGCCGATTGGTCGCCATTCAACTAAACGAACCTTAATGGCCGTTAGCCCTTTAGGTAAGCCGGCGGTAACTCATTACCGCGTTGCTGAACATTTCCGCGAGCATACGCGTATTCGTCTCCGTCTTGAAACTGGTCGTACACACCAAATTCGCGTGCATATGTCTTACTTACAGCATCCACTTTTGGGGGATACAGCTTACGGCGGCCGAGCTCGTATTCCAAAAGGGGCAACGGAAGAACTGGCTGAAATGATTCGCGGTTTTGATCGTCAAGCATTACATGCCGTGATGCTTAGATTTAATCATCCAGTTACCGGTGAAAACCTTGAGTTCCATGCGCCTGTTCCAGACGATATGGTCGAAATGGCTGAAGCACTTCGAGTGGACACCAAGCTGAATAAAAAAGAAGAATATTAATGGAAATGGTCATCCCTAATTGGAATGCTCCTAAAAATGTGAAGGCCTTCTCTTCGACAAGAATCGGTGGTTTTTCACTTGCTCCTTACGAGGGGCTCAATTTAGGAACTCATGTTGGGGATGACTCATCATTAGTCGAGCGCAATCGTAATTGGCTTCTACAACAAGCTCAATTACCTGCGATGCCTATTTGGTTAAACCAAACTCATTCCACTCACGTCATTGAAGTGAGCTCATCCACGAATGATATTTTGGATGCCGATGGTCTTTTCACTCAACACCCTAATGTTGTCTGTTCAGCAATGACTGCTGATTGCTTACCCGTTTTATTGACTAATACTGCAGGAACTCAAGTGTCCGCTGTACATGCGGGTTGGCGCGGACTCGCCAACGGCATTATTGAAAATGCAGTGGCGCAATTTTCTGGTGATGTGATAGCTTGGCTCGGGCCTGCAATTGGACCACTCGCTTTTGAAGTGGATCATGATGTCTATCAAGCTTTCGTTGATGTAGACGTTAAGGCTTTCCATGCATTTTCTGCAAAAGGAGATGGAAAGTGGCTAGCGAATATGTCTCAACTGGCAATATTAAGGCTGAATCAATGCGGAGTTGAGCAAGTATTTGACAGTGGTCTTTGTACTTATCAAGATCCTGCACGTTTCTATTCTTATCGACGAGATGGTATTACCGGACGCCAAGCATCCTTTATTTGGATTGAATAGCCATTTAAATTAGAAAATCTTCCCACACCTCCCCCCTTGAAAAAACCATGCCTCGTATCCATCTTTAGCTACATAAGATTGGTCTCTCAACAATAGAATGAGGAATATTGGTATGCGTTTAGATCGATTTACAAGCAAATTTCAAATTGCAATTTCTGATGCGCAATCATTGGCATTAGGCCGTGATCATCAATATATAGAGCCCGTTCATTTGATGGTGGCGCTGCTTGACCAAAATGGTAGCCCGATTCGTCCACTACTGACGATGCTAAGTATTGATGTGATGCATCTTCGCTCAAAGTTAGGTGAAATTTTAGATCGCTTACCTAAAGTCAGTGGTATTGGTGGTGATGTGCAATTGTCGAGTGCTATGGGCACTATGTTTAACTTGTGTGACAAGTTGGCCCAAAAACGCCAAGATTCGTACATCTCATCTGAAGTATTTTTGTTAGCGGCGCTAGAAGATAAAGGTGCGCTTGGAAAACTGCTAAAAGAATTAGGTTTAACCGAAAAGAAATTATCGGATGCGATAGAGCAGATCCGCGGGGGGCAGAAAGTTAATGACCCAAATGCTGAAGAACTAAGACAAGCTTTAGAAAAGTTTACTATCGATCTTACAGAGCGAGCGGAGCAGGGTAAGCTTGATCCTGTTATTGGTCGTGATGACGAAATTCGTCGCACTATTCAGGTACTGCAACGCCGAACTAAAAACAACCCGGTGATTATCGGTGAACCGGGGGTGGGTAAAACCGCCATTGTTGAAGGGTTAGCACAGCGCATTATCAACAACGAAGTACCTGAAGGTCTACGTGGTAGACGTGTTTTGTCGTTAGACATGGGCGCTTTGGTAGCGGGTGCTAAATATCGTGGTGAATTTGAAGAACGCTTAAAATCAGTACTTAATGAGCTAACAAAGGAAGAAGGCAACGTCATTCTGTTTATTGATGAACTACATACGATGGTTGGTGCAGGGAAAGGCGAAGGTTCGATGGATGCTGGTAATATGCTCAAACCTGCATTAGCCCGCGGAGAACTGCATTGTGTTGGAGCAACAACTTTAGATGAGTATCGTCAGTATATAGAGAAAGACCCTGCTCTTGAGCGCCGCTTCCAAAAAGTATTGGTTGATGAGCCGAGCGTAGAAGATACCGTCGCTATTTTACGTGGCCTAAAAGAACGTTATGAACTTCATCATCATGTTGAAATTACTGACCCTGCAATTGTTGCCGCGGCGAGTTTATCGCACCGTTATGTTTCTGATCGACAATTACCGGACAAAGCGATCGACTTAATTGATGAGGCTGCATCAAGTATACGCATGCAGATTGACTCAAAACCAGAATCACTGGATAAGTTAGAACGCAAGATTATTCAGCTTAAAATAGAGCAGCAGGCATTAACCAATGAGCACGATGAGGCGAGCACCAAACGTTTGTTTACTTTGAATGAAGAACTCAAAGAAAAAGAGCGTGAATTCGCTGAATTGGAAGAAGTATGGAATGCAGAAAAAGCGGCGCTTTCAGGTACTCAGCATATCAAGTCTGAACTGGAACAAGCTCGGATGGATATGGAATTCGCTCGTCGAGCGGGTGACTTAAGCCGGATGTCGGAATTGCAATACGGACGTATTCCTGAATTGGAAAAACAACTTGACCTTGCCACTCAGGCTGAAATGCAAGAAATGACCTTATTACGTAATAAAGTAACCGATGTTGAAATTGCAGAAGTATTATCAAAGCAAACGGGAATTCCAGTATCGAAAATGCTTGAAGCAGAAAAAGAAAAGCTGCTGCAAATGGAAGCTGTACTGCATAAAAGAGTGATCGGACAAGTAGAAGCTGTTGAAGTGGTTTCAAATGCAATTCGCCGTAGTCGAGCTGGTTTGTCAGATCCGCAGCGACCGATTGGATCTTTCCTGTTCTTAGGTCCAACTGGTGTTGGTAAAACGGAGCTTTGTAAGACACTCGCCAATTTCATGTTTGATAGTGAAGATGCCATGGTGCGCATTGATATGTCCGAGTTTATGGAGAAACATTCTGTTGCTCGCCTTGTCGGTGCACCTCCTGGTTATGTTGGATATGAAGAAGGTGGATATTTAACGGAAGCCGTGCGTCGTAGACCTTATTCAGTCATTTTACTTGATGAGGTGGAAAAAGCGCATCCGGATGTGTTCAACATTCTGTTACAAGTGCTAGATGATGGTCGCTTGACTGATGGTCAGGGGCGTACGGTCGATTTTCGTAATACCGTAGTAATAATGACATCAAACTTGGGGTCTGCTCGTATCCAAGAAAAATTCGCAAGTCTCAACTATGAAGGCATCAAAAATGAAGTTATGGAGGTGGTGAGCAAACACTTTAGACCAGAATTCTTAAACCGGGTCGATGAAAGTGTTGTGTTCCATCCGCTCGGACAAGAACAAATTAAGTCGATTGCTTCTATTCAACTGGCCCGTCTTGGTCAAAGAATGGAAGAGAAAGGCTATCAACTAGAAGTATCAGATAAAGCGTTAGAACTGATCTCTCAAGTTGGATTTGACCCTGTCTATGGTGCGCGGCCTTTGAAACGGGCAATTCAACAGAGTGTTGAAAACCCACTAGCAAAAGATATATTAGCTGGAAAAATCTTGCCAGATAAAAAAGTGAAGTTGATTGTTAGCAATGATCAAATCATTGCTCATCAAGATTAATCACTGCCTATACCTACAAAAAGGACCATTATTGGTCCTTTTTGTATAATAAATGCTTACTTTGATTGTTTAATGAGCAGGCGAACTGTTTGTTAGAAAAAAATGCGTTTTATCGCTTGTATCATTATCCAAACTGCCTATAATGCGCCTCGTTGTCACGGCAGACCAACTAGGTCAACCAGCAACATGACGGAAACTTATCAAAGATAAGTGCAAGAGAAATAACTAATAAAGTGTTTGACACTTGAAGTTAAATCGCTAGAATTGCCGTCCGCTTTGAGAGGAACGCCTCGCAAAGTAACGCTCTTTAACAATATAAACCTATCAATCTGTGTGGGCACTCGTTGATGATAATCGAAAAAGATTTATCAATGAACTGAGTGACCAATCAGAATCAAGTTTACTTGATTTTGACACAGTCAATTCATTGTTGTTCTGTTGGAACAACAATAGCTTTAAAATTATTTTTTACTTTCGAGTAAAAACAGTTTTGAAGTCAGTATTCATTGAGCCGGTCTTAGGACCAACAAAACTTTAATTGAAGAGTTTGATCATGGCTCAGATTGAACGCTGGCGGCAGGCCTAACACATGCAAGTCGAGCGGTAACATTT